>DASPZH010000019.1:0-2612 GCA_035636335.1 Streptosporangiaceae bacterium | reverse complement strand
GAGCCGGGACCTGCCGAGCCGGGGCCCGCCGAGCCGGGGCCTGCCGGGCCAACCGAGCCAGGACCCGCCTGGCCCGTGCCGGCCCGGCCGCTGCCGGCCTGGCCGCCACGTGCGGTCATCGCGGTCGCGGGGTGCCGGTTGCTGCCGAGGACTGCGCGGTGCCGTCGGCCACCGCTGTCCCGCCCTGGCGCCGGACGGCAGCGTCCGCCGCCGAGGCCGAGTCTGGCGCCGGACCAGCCGCCCGGGCCGACTCCGGGGCCGGCGGCGGCCTGCGGCCCAGCATGTCCAGCCAGTTCAACGGCGGCGTCCGCGCGATCACCTTGGTGAAGCTGACCTTCTCGCTGGCGGCGGTCAGCCCCGCCACGACGCCGAGCGCGGTGATCCGCGCCGGTCGCGGCAGCGACGCAGCGGCAGCGACGCCTAGCATCGCGCCGAGCGCGTTGGCGCCGCTGTCGCCCAGCATCGACCGCTCGCCGAGGTCCTCGGGCAGCAGCGCGGCCGCCGCGCCGACCGGCGCGGCGGCCGCCGCCCGTGCCTGGGGACCGGCGAGAGCGAGCGCCAGGCTGGCGAGCGCGCCGACCTTGATCGCGCGGCCAGGCCGCAGGTCGAACAGGTTTATCAGGTTCGCGCTGGCGGCCACGAGCGCCGCGTTGACGCCGACGTCGGCGATCCGCCGCGGCGCGGACGGCACCGGCCCGGGTACGGCGCTTCGGCCGTTGCCGCGGCAGTCGAGCAGCAGCGCGGCCGCCAGCCCGGCCGCCCCGATCCCGGCGATCTTGATCGCGCCGGTGGTGACCTCGCCCCTGGCCAGCGCGCCGAGGTGACCGCGGAAGCCGCGCCGGTCGCCGCTGGCGGCCAGGTCGTCGTAGCCGCCGACCGCCCCCGCTCCGGCTCCGGCCAGCCCGAGCGCCAGCCGCAGCCGCCCGTCGAGGCCGGGCACCGCCAGCGCGGCGGCCACCGCCCCGGCGGTCACCGCGGGCCCCTGGAGCAGCGTCACGGGCTCGCCGCGGTGGTTGGTCCTGGTCCAGGTCTGCTCGCCGCCCGGCTGCGCGCGGGTGAGCGCGGCGTAGCCGAGCCGTGCCGCGCACCCGGCCGCGAACAGGCGCGCGAGCGGCCGCCGCCTGGTCATTTTGCCGTCTTCTTCCTGGTCGGGTGCTTCGGACTGGTCGGGCTGGCCGATGGCGTCGCCGACGCGCTCGGGGCCGGGCTCGGCACCGATTCCTGGCGCACGCCATAGGCGGCCGGCTTGGCGTGCAGCAGGAGTTCGCGTAGCGCCTGGGCGACGATGATCTGACCGGTCGCCGTATCGGCATTGTCGACCGTGGTCAGCGCGATCCCGGCCGCGCCGCTGTTGACCAGTTCGATCGCGCTGCGCGGACCTGTGCCCTTGATCGGGCCGGCCAGCAGCGCGCCCTTGCTCGCCTCCTGAAGGTCACCGGCGAGCGAGACCAGCGCCAGGTTGAACGGCCCGGCGGTCTTGGGCGGCTGGACGCTGCCGGACACCACCACCGCCATGGTGGCCTGGCCGACCAGGGATGTCCCGCCGTTGACCCCCTTGATCTGGAGGAACCCGGCTTCGCCGAACCCGCTCAGTATCTGCTGGCTCTGCCCCTCGGTGAGCGTCGGCAGGCCGTCCTTTTTCACGATCGCGGCCGCGATGAACCGGGCGGCCGTCTGCTGGCCGGCGATCTGGGGTTCGAGCGCGGACTTGGGCAGGGCGACGCCAAGCGCCGCGAGGCTCTTCGCAATGGACTGCAACTGCTGCTCGGTGACCACGCCGGTGTCGAAGAACTGCGCGGACAGGACCACCTGGCCGGTCACGGCGGCACCCGCTTGCTGCAGCGCGGCCGTGATCCCGTCCACCGTGCTGGAGTCCGCGCCCGGCGCGAGCACGAGGACGACGTGCTCGCCGTCGAGCAGGCGGCGGAGCAGGCCGACCTCGGCGGCCCGCGCGAACGCGTCGTCGGCGCTGATCTGCTGCTTGAGCTGAGTGTTGTGCGCGTACAGCATATGGATTTGCTTGGCCTCGTTCACTGAGACCTTGTTGAGCCCGTTCGTGACCGCCGGGGACAGCGCCTGGGCGCCGACCACGAGCCCGATCGCCAGGGCCAGGAAGACGGCGACGATGGATACGAGGTGATAGCGGAAATCGATCAATGGAAGAGTCCGTGGAAGAGTCCTGTTAGCCAGTGCCAGAACGGGCTGAGTTCAAGCCCGATGTCCCGGGTTATGATCTTGCCGACGGTCAGGTATCTCAGCGAGACCAGGATCGTGACCGCCGCGGCGACGACTAGCAGGACGAGCCAGGCCGTTGAGATCCGGCTCTGGTAGAGTCGGCTGACGCCCTTCGGCTCGACGATCTTGTCGCCGACCCGCATCCTGGTCAGGAACGCGCTGGCCATTCCCGGCCGGTCTTTGTCCAGGAACTCTACCAGCGTGGTCCGCATGCCCACGGCTACGATCAGCCGCGCGCCGAGCTCGTCGGCGAGCAGCAGCGCGACATCCTCGCTGGTGCCGGTCGCCGGGCACAGGACCGAGTCGAGTTCGAGCGACCGCACCCGGTCCAGGCCCGGCGCCGAGCCGTCCGGGTAGGCGTGCACGACGATCTCGGC
>DASPZH010000018.1:0-6029 GCA_035636335.1 Streptosporangiaceae bacterium | reverse complement strand
CAAGTCGCAGATCCCGGTGATCGCCGACATTCACTTCCAGCCCAGGTACGTCTTCGCGGCGATCGACGCCGGGTGCGCGGCGGTCAGGGTCAACCCGGGGAACATCAAGGCGTTCGACGACAAGGTCGGCGAGATCGCCCGGGCCGCGGCCGACGCTCAGGTGCCGATCAGGATCGGCGTCAACGCGGGTTCGCTGGACAAGCGGCTGCTGGCCAAGTACGGCAAGGCCACGCCCGACGCGCTGGTCGAGTCCGCGCTGTGGGAGTGCTCGCTGTTCGAGGAGCACGGCTTCCGTGACATCAAGATCTCGGTCAAGCACCACGACCCGGTGGTGATGATCCAGGCGTACCGGCTGCTGGCGCAGCGGTGCGACTACCCGCTGCACCTCGGCGTCACCGAGGCCGGACCGGCCTTCCAGGGCACGGTCAAGTCGGCGGCGGCGTTCGGCGCGCTGCTCGCCGAGGGGATCGGCGACACCATCCGGGTGTCGCTGTCCGCGCCGCCGGTCGAGGAGGTCAAGGTCGGCACGGCGATACTCGAGTCGCTCGGCCTGCGCGAGCGCGGGCTCGAGATCGTGTCGTGCCCGTCCTGCGGCCGCGCCCAGGTCGACGTCTACACCCTGGCCGACCAGGTGACCGCCGCCCTCGACGGGCTGGACGTGCCGCTGCGGGTCGCGGTGATGGGCTGCGTGGTCAACGGCCCCGGTGAGGCCAGGGAGGCCGACCTGGGGGTCGCGTCGGGTAACGGCAAGGGCCAGATCTTCGTGCGCGGCGAGGTGATCGCCACGGTCCCCGAGTCGCAGATCGTCGAGCGGCTGATCGAGGAGGCCATGAAGCTGGCGGCGGCGAGCCCGGCGGCGGAAGGCTGACCGAGCCAGGACGGATACCTGTCATGAGACGAAGCCTGCTCGCCGTCACGGCGCTGGCACTGCTCGCCGCCGGCTGTACCCAGGGATCGCAGCAGCCGTCGCCCGGCAAGCACCACAGCGGGTTCGCGGGCGGCGGCCCGGTTGTGGGCGCGCGGCCGGGCAGCGTGCGCTGGCACGCCTGCGGGTCTTCGCTCGCGAGCCTGCGGTGCGCCAGCCTCAAGGTGCCGCTCGACTACGCCAAGCCGTCCGGGCGGACGATCACGCTCGCGCTGTCCGAGGTCCCGGCGACCGCCGCGCCCAGCAAGCGCCGGGGCATCCTGCTCGTCAACCCCGGCGGGCCCGGTGGCAGCGGGCTCAGCCTGGCCAGCTTCGTCGCCCAGGGGCTGAGCCATGCGGTGGCGGCCAGGTACGACATCGTCGGATTCGACACCAGGGGGGTCGGCGCGTCTGTCCCCTCGCTGCACTGCGACCCCGGGTTCTTCGCCCGCGAGCGCCCGGACTACATCCCCGCGAACGCCGCGGCGGAGCGGGTGCTGATCGGCCGGGCCAGGGGCTACGCGGCCGACTGCGAGCGGAAGTACGGCTGGCTGCTGCCGTACATGACCACCGCGAACATCGCCAGGGACATGGACTGGATCCGCGCCGCGCTCGGCCAGTCCAAGCTGAGCTACCTGGGGTACTCCTACGGCACCTACATCGGCCAGGTCTACGCGACGCTGTTCCCGCACCGGGTGGACCGGATGGTGCTCGACAGCAGCGTGGACCCCACCGGCGCCTGGTGGGCGGACAACATCGCCCAGGACTACGCGTTCCAGGCCAGGATGAACGCATTCTTCGGCTGGCTGGCCAGGCACGACCGGGTCTATCACCTGGGCGCGACCTCCGCCCAGGCGAGCCGGTCCTGGCACGCGGCGCGGGCCAGGCTGGTCGCGCATCCGATCGCGGAGTCACCCGGCCCGAAAATCGGCCCGGCCGAGTTCGACGACACGTTCGTGGTCGGCGGCTACGACGACTGGGTCTGGCCGACCCTCGGCGCCGCCCTGGCCGCCTACCGCAACTCCGGTTCGACCAGCCAGATGGTCAGCGCGTTCCAAGCACTCGGCAAGCCGGGCGAGAACGAGAACGAGTTCGCCGTCTACAACGCCGTCGAGTGCGCCGATGTGGCCTGGCCGCGCAACTGGGCGTACTGGGACTCGGCCACCCGGCGGGTCTACCGCTCGGCGCCGTTCGAGGCCTGGGACAACACCTGGTTCAACGCGGCCTGCGCGTTCTGGCCGGTGCACGGGCCAGCCAAGCCGATGCGGATCGGCGCCGCCGGGCTGCCCGGCATCCTCATGCTCCAGGGCACGCTCGACGCGGCGACCCCGTACCGGGGCGCCCAGAACGCGCACCGCCTGCTGCCGTCCGCCCGGATGGTCGTCGTGCCCGGCAGCGGCATCCACGGGCAGTCGCTGCATACGCCGCCGAACAGGTGCGTGGACGGATACCTGAACAGGTATCTGGCGACCGGGGCGCTGCCGTCCAGGCCGGGGCTGGTGGACGCCACCTGCGCGCCGCTGCCCGACCCCCCGCCCAGCGGCTGACACGGGCCGCGTCCGATGCCGTTACGCTAAAGGGGTGCTGCGCACCAGGGCTGCGCATTCATCCGCGCTCAGGTTGCTGACAGATCGCGATCGCGACGAGGCTCTGGCCCTGTGCGACCGCGATCCGGTGACGAATGTCTTCGTCCAGGCCAGGGTCGAGGCGAGCGGACTCGACCCGATGCGGCTCGGCGCTCAGGTCTGGGGTTTCCAGGACGCGGGCCGCCTGGTCTCGCTCTGCTACGTCGGGGCCAACATGGTCCCGGTGGAGGCCGTGCCCCCCGCGGTCACGGCCTTCGCCGACCGGGCCAGGCGGCAGGGCCGCCGCTGCTCGTCGATCGCCGGGCCGGCGGCGGTCGTCGGTGAGCTGTGGCGCCAGCTCGCGCCGTCCTGGGACCAGCCGCGCGAGATCAGGGACCGCCAGCCGCTGATGGCGATGGCCGGCGACCCGCTCGTGGCACCCGATCCCGCGGTGCGCCAGGTCCGCCCGGCGGAGGTGGGAATCCTGCTTCCGGCCAGCGTCGCGATGTTCACCGAGGAGGTCGGCGTCTCGCCGGTCGGCGCCGACGGCGGCGCCGCCTACCGGGCCAGGGTCAGCGAGCTGGTGGCGGCCGGGCGGTCGCTGGCCAGGATCGAGGACGGGCAGGTGGTGTTCAAGGCCGAGATCGGGGCCGTCACCGCGCAGGCCTGCCAGGTCCAGGGCGTCTGGGTGCCGCCCGGGCTGCGCGGCCGCGGTCACGCCAGCCGCGGGATGGCCGCGGTCGTCGCGTTCGCCCGCCGGAAGTTGGCCCCCGTGGTCAGCCTGTACGTGAACGACTTCAACGCCCCGGCCAGGGCCGCCTACCGGCGGGTGGGGTTCACCGAGGTCGGAACGTTCATGTCGGTCCTGTTCTGACCATCCCGCCGGGCCGCCTGGCCGGCCGGCGAAAAATCGGGATGACCTGGTCCGACTCCGGTGCTAGGATCCGATGCCCTTGTGCCATTTCCCCCGACGTCATCGAGGAGTTGCGCCATGGCATCGGCCATCGAAGACGACGCCGACGCGGACCAGGTGCTGGCGGCCGAGCGGGAACACCTGGCCAGCTCGCGGGAGTACCTGCGGCTGATGCGCGAAGACGTGCTCGCGCTGCCCGCTCTGGCCGGTGACCGGGTGTCGGAACAGTATCTCAAGGCCGACCTGTACCGGCGGGCGGAGTCGCTGCGCGACATGCCGGACGCCCCGCTGTTCTTCGGCCGGCTCGACTACGCGAACGCACCGGAACCCGCTGGCCCGGCCGGCCGCCAGGAACCGGGCAGCGGCCGGCAACAGGCCGGGGAGCGGTTCCACGTCGGCCGTCGTCACGTGCACGACCCGGACGGCCGTCCGGTCGTGATCGACTGGCGGGCGCCCGTGTCGAGGCCGTTCTACCGGGCCAGCCAGGGCGAGCCGCTGGGCCTGGCCAGGCGGCGCAGGTTCGGGTTCAGCGGCGGGCAGCTCACCGCGTACGAGGACGAGGGCTTTGACGGGACGTTCGAGCCCGCCCGCGCCGGCCGGGCCGCCCCCGGTCAGGCTCCGTTGAGCCGCATCGTGATCGAAGAGATCGAGCGGCCCAGGTCGGGCTCGATGCGCGATATCGTCGCGACGATCCAGCCCGAGCAGGACGACATCGTTCGGGCGAGCGCGGCCGAGTCGGTCTGCGTCCAGGGTGCTCCCGGGACCGGGAAGACCGCCGTGGGGCTGCACCGGGTCGCGTACCTGCTGTACGCCTACCGGGAACGGATGAGCCGCGGCGGCGTGCTCGTCATCGGGCCGAACCGGGCCTTCCTGACCTACATCCGCAACGTCCTGCCCGCGCTGGGCGAGTTCGACGCCGAGCAGACCTCGGTGACCGAGCTGATCGCCGCGGTGCCCGTGCGCGGCGCCGACGCCGAGGAGACGGCGCGGCTGAAGGGTGACGCCAGGATGGCCGAGGTGCTGCGCCGGGCGCTGTGGAACCGCCTCGCCGACCCGGCCGAGCCGATCTTGCTGGCTCGCGGCTCGCGGCGGTGGCGGGTGCACGCCGAGCGCCTCGGCGAACTGGTCGACGAGCTGCGGGTGCGGGGCGTCAGGTACGGCACCGGGCGGGAGATGCTCTCGCACCGGATCGCGCACGTGATCCTGAGCCAGATGGAGGTCGCCGGCGAGACCTGTGACGACCGGACCCACGAGGCGGTCCGCCGGTCCAGCCAGGTGCGCAAGGCGGTCGACGCGATCTGGCCGAAGGCCGACCCGGTCCGGGTGGTGTTCGCGCTGCTGTCCGACCCCGCGGCGATCGCCCGCGCGGCCGACGGAGTGCTCAGCCCGGCCGAGCGGGCCGCGCTGGCCTGGCCGCGCCCGCCGCGCGGTCTAGGTTCCGCGCGCTGGTCGGCGGCCGACGCGGTGCTGGTCGACGAGGTCAAGGACATGATCGAGCGCACGCCGAGCCTCGCGCACATCGTCGTGGACGAGGCGCAGGACCTGTCCGCGATGGCGTGCCGCGCGATCGGCCGGCGAGCCACCACGGGATCGGTCACGGTACTCGGTGACATCGCCCAGGGGACTACCCCGTGGGCGACGCCGAGCTGGGACCTGCTGCTCGGGCACCTCGGGAAACCGGACGCGACGCTGGAGGTGCTCACCACCGGATACCGGGTGCCCAGGCAGATACTCGACTTCGCGAGCCGCCTGCTCGGGCAGATCGCGCCGGAGCTCGCGCCCGCCACGTCGGTGCGCCAGGATCCTGGCTCGCTGGTCGTCACCGGGGTCCAGGAGGCCGCGATGGCGGCCGCGCTCTCCGCGGCGTGTGCCGACGCGCTGGCCCGGCCGGGCTCGATCGCCGTGATCACCGCCGACGCCGACGCCGCCGACGCCGCGGCCGCCCTGGCGGCCGCGGCCGTGCCGCACGAGATCCTCGACGGCGAGCACGAGGGCGGCCAGCTCGTCGTCGTCCCGGTCAGCCTGGCCAAGGGCCTGGAGTTCGACCACGTCATCGTCGTCGAGCCCGCCCGGGTGGCCGCCGCGGACGCGCGCGGCCTGCACCGCCTCTACGTCGCCCTCACCCGCGCCGTGTCGCGGCTGACCGTGCTGCATGCCGAGCCGCTGCCCGAGCCGCTGAGCGCGAGCGCGCCGCCTGTCGGCCCCGGCCCCGGCCACGCGGCGAGCGGTGCAGGTGAAGGCGTCGATCGTCGGCTAATGGCCGACGGCATTAACGGCTAAAGGTGTGAAGTGGGAGTCTCCGGGTCATCGGTCTTCTATAACCGTTGCGATTTTGCCCGCAGAGCTTGCAGGTCGGGCCTCCGTCAGGGCATTCTTTGAACGGTGCATTACTTTCCGCTGTTCATTGAATACGTAAGGTGACATGGTGGTCCTGGTAGCTGGCCAAGCCAGTGGCGATCCTGACACGGATCCTTATGGGCAGTTCTTCCTCAACCGGCTCGAAGGCCTGGCCACCGAGCTCGCCAAGCATGGGCTCATGACCAGGCTGATGGCGCCTGCGGGCCGGATTCCCAGCCTGCACGTGGTGAATCCGGCGGTGTCGAGGCTGGCCGAAGACGTCTACGTCGGCCGGAGCCAGGACGGCCAG
>DASPZH010000017.1:0-4015 GCA_035636335.1 Streptosporangiaceae bacterium | reverse complement strand
ATGCCCACGCGGGCAGCGGCGTCGCCCGGATCCGCTTGAGTATCCCGGCCTGCCGCCGGGCCGCGAGTGCGACCGCGAGCTGGCCGTAGCACGAGCCGAGCACCGACAGCGCGGCGATCGTCGGCACGTAATACTGCAACGCGGACAGCCCGCCAAAGTACGAGCTCTTCCCGCTCCCGCCGAAGAGCGCGCCCATGATAACCACGAACAGGACCGGGAAGATGAAGGTGAATATCGCGCTCTGCGGGTTCCGCCAGAACGACAGCTGCTCGTACAGCACCTGATGAGCCAGCAGGCGCAGGTTGCTGCGCGTGCCCGCCGGCGGGCCGGCCGGACTGCTAGCACGCCTGCGGGCGGCGACGGCGGTGGTCATCGCATGATCCTCTCCGGCGCACGCGCTGGCGCGCCTTCGCGAGTTAGGTCTAGATAGACGTCCTCCAGGCTGGGCCGCTCCACCGTGAGCCCGGCCAGCACCTGGCCGCACCTGATCGCCCAGTCCGTCAGCTGATGCAGCGCCTGTGTCGGCGCGTCGGTCTCGACCACGACCATGCCGTTCGCCAAGTGCGACGAGACCGGCAGGTCCGCGGCCGTGTAGCCGGCTGGCAGCCGGAACGAGATCCGTGCGCGCTCGGCGTCTCGCCCGCCGAGGGCGGCCGGCTCACCGGCGGCTACGACTACGCCGCCGGACAGCAGTACCACCCGGTCGGCCAGCGCCTGCGCCTCGTCCATGTCATGGGTGGTCAGCAGGATCGTCATGCCGGCCGTACGCAACCCGCGCACGAGCTGCCAGGCGTCCCGGCGGGCGGCCGGATCGAACCCGGTCGTCGGCTCGTCCAGGTAGAGCAGCGCCGGATTGCCGATCAGGCCGAGGGCAAGGTCCAGCCGGCGCTTCTGCCCGCCGGACAGCGACCTGACCTTGCGACGCTCCAGGCCGGTCAGGCCCACCAGCCCGATCACCTCGGCCACGCCACGCGGCGCCCGGTAGTAGCCGGCCGCGCGTGCGATCGTCTCGCGGACGGTCAGGTACGGCTCGACCGCGATGTCCTGCAGGACCAGGCCGGTCCGCTCGCGAAGCTCGCGGGCGCTGGACCGCTCGCCGGGGTCGTAGCCGAGGACCTCGGCTGTCCCGCCGTCGCGGGTGCGGAAGCCCTCCAGGATCTCCAGCGTCGTGGTCTTGCCGGCCCCGTTCGGCCCGAGCAGCGCGACGATCTCGCCGTGGCCGACGGTGAAGCCGACGTCTCGCACAGCGTGCACCCGGCCGTAGCTCTTGCGCAGGCCGGACACTTCGACGGCATTAGGCATGAGCCGTCCCTCCTCGTGCGCACCGGACCTCCACCGTCAGGTCGAGATGCCGCCCGGCCAGCCCCGGCATTGCCGTCACGCCGAACTCGGTCCGGTCGACGCGGACGGTGGCGCTGGCGGTGAACGACTGCCCGGCCACGGTCACCTGGCCGATCGACAGGCTGACCGGCCTGGAGACCTCGCGCACGGTGAGCGTCCCGCGGATGGTCCTGCCGTCGGCGGAGACAAGCCCGTCCCGGAATGAAATGACGGGGAACCGGGCCGCGTCCAGGAATCGGGCCGACAGCACGTTCCGGTCGCGCTGCCGGTTCCTGGTCCTGAAGCTCGCCGTGTCGATCTCGGCGTGAAAGGCCGAGTCGGCGAGTGGCTCGGCGATGTCCGCCGAGCCGGACCGGATCGCGAACGTGCCGCGGACGGGACCGAGCCCGAACATGTGCCGGGTGCGGAATTTCACCCTCGACCGGCTGACATCGATCTCATAGCGGCCGAGCCGGGGTGCTTGCGTGATCTGTGGTTCTGTGTGCATGTCCCCATTGCATGCCGCCGCGGGTGCCGCCCGGCAGGGCAGCCGGTAGGGTCCTGCCGCTACGAAGGGATGGCCTCAGACGGCGGCATGCAACTTTCGTATGGTCTGGCCGGGCCGTTGGTATTGCCAGCCGGGGTGGCCGGAGCGCGGTGGCATAGCCTGAACGACATGGGACTTCGAGTGTGTGCGCGGCCGAACCGCCTCGCGCTTGATGTGCTCCTCGCCGTCTTTTTCGTCCTGCTCGACACCGTCCTCACGCTCGCCGGGACGTCCTGGTGGCCCGCCCACCCCGGCACGCTGGCCTGGACCATGCTGGCCGTTCAGGCGCTGGCCGACGCCTCACTCCTTTTCCGCCGGCGGGCGCCCATGCTCGTCATCGCGATCCTCGGCGGGTTCAGCCTGGTCATTTCCCTGCTCATCTCGCCGGCCGGCCTGATCACACCGGAAAACGCCGGGAATGTGTGGGCGCCTCTCGGAACCGTTCTCGCTGCGTACGGGCCGTTCTACTACCACCGGGACCGGCGCGCGGCGTTCGCGGCCGTCGGCACGCTGACGCTCATCGTTTGCAATGTCTGGGAGCCGTCTCTTTCCGTCATCACGATCGGCGTGCTGCGGACCGCGGTCGGGCCGCTGCTCGCGCTCTACTACACCGCGCGGCACGAGGTCCTGCAGGGGCTGCGCGACCGGGCTGAACGGGCCGAGCAGGAGCGCTACCTACTCGCCGAGCAGGCCAGGGCCGAGGAACGGGCCCGGCTCGCGGGTGAAATGCACGACATCGTGACGCACCGGGTCAGCCTGATGGTGCTGCAAGCAGGAGCGCTCGGCATCACCGCCAAGGACGAGGCGACCAGGCAGGCCGCGGAAGAACTGCGCGCCGCGGGCTGCCAGGCGCTGGACGAGCTGCGGGATCTGGTCGGCATCTTGCGGACCGAGCCCGATGGCGATCAGACGCCGTCAACCGCGGGACTGCCCGCGCTGATCGCCGAGTCCACGGCCGCCGGCACCCCGGCCGAGCTAGCCGAGGACGGCGACCCCGCGCTCGCCTCGCCGGTCGTGGGGCGCACGGTGTACCGGATCGTGCGTGAGGCGCTCACCAACACCCGCAAGCACGCGCCGGGCGCGCCTGTGCTCGTCCAGATCGGCTATCGCGAGTCGCAGGTCAGGGTCATCGTCAGCAACGGGCCGGCCGCGCGAAGCGGGGACAGCGAGCTGAGTGGCACCGGATCCGGCTTTGGCCTCGCCGGCCTGCGCCAGCGCATCGAGCTCATGCACGGCACGTTGCGGGCCGGGCCGGCGCCGGACGGCGGGTTCCGGCTCGAGGCCGTGCTGCCCGCGTACGTCCCGACCGCTGAGCCGGCCGAGAATACCGAACGGGCGGCGGAGCAGCCCGCCCCGGCCGCGCGACCCGCATGATCCGGGTAGTCGTCGTCGACGACGAGCCGATGGTCTGCGCGCACCTGCGCACGATCCTCGGCTCGTCCGGTGACATCGAGGTCGTGGACGAGGCTCACGACGGAGCGGCCGGGGTCGAGGCCGTCGTCCGCGGTCGGCCCGATCTGGTGCTCATGGACCTGCGCATGCCCGGCGTGGACGGCCTCACCGCGATCGGGCGGATCGGCAAGCTCGCCGACCCGCCCGTCGTGGTCGTGCTGACCACCTTCGACGCAGACCAGTATGTGCTCCGCGCGCTGCGCGCCGGAGCGGCCGGGTTCCTCGTCAAGTCGACGCCGCCGGCCGACCTGATCGGGCTGGTACGGGTAGCGGCGGACGGGCATACCGTGCTGTCCCCGGCTGCTGCCCGGCGCCTGATCGCTGCGTCCACCGACAGCCAGCCGGCCCGCGAGCACGCCCGCAAGCTCGTCGGCACGCTGACCGAGCGGGAGGCCGAGGTGCTTGGCTGCCTCGGTGAGGGACTGTCGAATGCCCAGATAGCGAGCCGGCTGTACCTGTCGGAGGCGACGGTCAAGGGATACGTATCGCGCATGCTGGTCAAGCTCGGCTGCGCCAACCGGACCCAGGCCGGGCTGCTCGCGCACGACGCCGGGATCGTGAGGCAGTCGCCGCGGCCTTAAGGTGTTCCCATGGCGAAGAGGATTTCGCATGGCCGATGAGATTGCGCCTCGGGCGAGCACCGGCGAGGCGGTCTCGCGCGGGGAGTCGCGGACGTCGTATGAGGACCGGGACCGG
>DASPZH010000016.1:0-2762 GCA_035636335.1 Streptosporangiaceae bacterium | reverse complement strand
CGAGATCGGCGACCGCGATCGGCGTTCCGCACAGGTCGAGCAGCCGCCGGTGCTCGGGCGGCAGCCAGGGTCCGCGCATTACCGCCGAGTCGACCGCCCCGACCACGTCGACGACGTCGAGAACGACGCCGCCCGGGCGGGCTCGCCCCCTGGTCAGCGCGTAGAGCCTGACGACCGGGCCGGCCTCCTGGTCGAACCACCTCTCGCCGCGGGGACTCATCGGTGCTACCCTCTCCGGCGGCCTCAGGAGTCGTCCGGTTCGACGGCCTCCGCCCGGCCGCCCAGCCAGCCTCGCTGCAGCGACGCGGCCAGGGTGCCGAGTTCTTCCGGAGTGCTCCCGGAGTTCACGCCATGCTGCGGCGCCTCGCCGGCCGTTCGCCCTGGGCCCGGAGCTTCGGCGGGCGGTGACCCCGTGCCACGCGGCTCGCCGGGCGGCGACGCCATGCCCGGCAGATCACCCACCGGCGAGCGGACCGTGCCGGTAAACGCGGGCGGCGCACCGGCGTCGCGAACTCGCCGCGGGCCGAGTTCGATCTCGTCCGACGCTACGCCGCCGGATGATCTCGTGTCCTCCCGGACCGGACCGGCCTGCCCGCCAGCGCCGCGGTCGGCAGCGCCGGGGCCGACAGCGCCGGGGCCAGTGCTGGCGCCGGTCTGAACCGCCGCCCAGGCACTCATCCCGGCGACGGGCACCGGCCGGATCTCGGGCGATGCGCCCGGCTCGGCGTCCAGCCCGAGTCCCGACCCGACGCCGGCGAGCTGCCGGTCGGGCGCCGGCAGTTGCAGCCGACCGAGGTAGCCGCCGCCGGCCGAGGCCTCCGCGGTCTCGCCGACCACGGTGATGGCGTACGGCAACAGCACGATCGCGGCGAGCCCGCCGTACGGCGACTGGCGCAGCGTGATCTTGACCTCATGCCTGGCCGCGAGCCGCGCGATCACGAATATGCCCAGCTTGTCGCTGTCGGCCAGGTCGAACTCGGGCGGGTTGGCGAGCCGCTCGTTGGCCGCTGCCATCTCCTCGTCGCTCATGCCGAGACCGCGGTCCTCGACCTCCACCACCACGCCGTTGGCTACTCGCTCGGCCCGCACGGTGACCTCGGTGTTGCTCGGCGAGTTGGTCGTCGCGTTCTCGATCAGCTCGGCGAGCAGGTGGATCACGTCGGCCACCGCGGGTCCGGCCACCGCGTCGACGGACCGGGTGACCACGCTGACCCTGGTGTATTCCTCCACCTCAGCGATCGCCGCACGCAGCACGTCGACGACCGGCACCGGCTGGCGCCAGCCGCGTCCCGGCGCCTCGCCGGAGAGGATGATCAGGCCCTCAGCGTGCCGCCGCATGCGCGTCGTGAGGTGGTCAAGCTGGAACAGCTCCTCCAGCGTCGCCGGGTCCGTGGACTTGCGCTCCATCCGGTCGAGCAGGGCGAGCTGCCGGTGCAGGAGCGCCTGGCTGCGCCAGGCGAGGTTGCGGAACACCTGGCTGACTCCCCTGCGCAGCCTGGCCTGGCCGACGGCCGCCTCGACCGCCGTGTGCTGCACCGACGAGAACGCCTCGGCGACCTTGGCGATCTCTGCGATTCGTCCGGGAACCAGCGGCGCAGGCTGTGCCGTCGCGTCGATCTCCTGGCCGTGGCTGAGTTGCTCGACGACCCGCGGGAGCCGCTCGGTCGCCAGCGCCAGCGCGGATCGCTGCAAGGCGGTCAGCTCACGGCTGATCCGCCTGCCGAACCTGATCATCAGGAAGACCGAGAGCAGCACGGCGATCAGGCCCAGGCCGCCGGCGAGCAGGACCTGGAGCAGCAGCCGGTTGCCGACCTGGGTGCCCTTGCTGGCCAGCAAGCTCCTGTCCTTCTGCTCGGCGCGGTCGAAGCCGGCCAGGAAGGAGAATTGGGTCTGGCTCCACCGGGCCGAGGTGACCGGGATCCGCCCGCCCTGCCCGATTCCGCCGATGATCCGGTCCTCGATCGCGGCGAAGCTGGCATGGGCAGGAGAGTTGTAGACGCTCCGGTATCCGGCGGCCAGCCTCGGCTCGAGCTGCTTCAGCGCGTCGCCGATGAGCAGCCGCTGGTCGGCCGCGGTCTGCGCGAACAGGAGACGTTCGTTCCTGCTCATCTGCCCGTGCGCCGCGAGCGCACCGTTGACCAGCGTCACCTCGCGGTCGGCCATCTCCAGCGCGCGGCCGGCCAGCAGGCTGGCCGCCGCCTGCTGGTAGAGCGACGAGTCGTTGACGACGATGAGCTGGCTGTAGACGCGGAACTGGGCGTCGACGATGACGTTGTACGCCTGGAACGCCTGGAGCGCGGTCAGCTCCCTGGCGTCGACCCTGGCCCGGATGCTGTTGAGCTTGCCGAGGGCCGCTCTGAAGCTGGCCAGGGCCGGCCTGGCCGAAGCAAGGATCAGGCTCGGCCGGGAGTTCACGCCGCGCTCGAACGCGGTCACCGCCGCGTCGGTGGCCCGGCGCTGCACGATCAGCGGCCCGATCGGAGACCGGCGGCCGCTGCTCAGCCAGACAAAGACCTGCGAGCGCTCCTCCGCTAGCCGTAGGCCCAGAGTCTGGGCCTGCGTGCCGTAGAGCTTGTTCTCACTGGTGTAGTTGTGCTCCCTGATGGCGTTCAGCGCTGTGACGCTGGCCGCGAACCCCCACAGCGCCAGCAGGGAGACTAGGGGAACAACGAAGAGTGGCGCGAGGAGTGCCCGGATCGACCGCCGGCGAACGGGCCGGGCACCGGAAGCCATAAGCCCGCCCGCTGATGGTCGGGGCAGCA
>DASPZH010000015.1:0-6171 GCA_035636335.1 Streptosporangiaceae bacterium | reverse complement strand
CCTGATACACCAGAAGCTGGCCCGCAAAGATAAGTTCCCGCTCATCGTCGAACTCGAGCCGCTGTTCGCCTGCAACCTGAAGTGCGCGGGCTGCGGCAAGATCCAGGAGCCTGCGTCCATGCTGAAGCAGCGGATGCCGGTCGAGCAGGCGATTGCCGCGATCGAGGAGTGCGGCGCGCCGATGGTGTCGATCGCGGGCGGTGAACCGCTCATGCACCCGCAGATCGACGTCCTGGTCGCCGAGCTGATCAAGCGCAAGAAGTACGTGTTCCTGTGCACGAACGCGCTGCTTATCCCGAAGAAGCTGGACAAGTTCCGGCCGTCGCGTTACTTCGCGTTCGCGGTGCACATCGACGGGCTGGCCGAGCGGCACGACGAGTCGGTCTGCAAGGAGGGCGTGTTCGACGAGGCGGTCGCCGCGATCAAAGAGTGCCAGCGCCGCGGCTTCCGTGTCACCACGAACAGCACGTTCTTCAACACCGACTCGCCGCAGACCGTGATCGACGTGCTCAACTACCTCAACGACGACCTCAAGGTCGACCAGATGATGATCTCGCCGGCCTATGCCTACGAGAAGGCGCCCGACCAGGAGCACTTCCTCGGCGTGACCGAGACCAGGGAATTGTTCCGCAAGGCCTTCGCGGACGGGAACAGGAAGCGCTGGCGGCTGAACCACTCGCCGCTGTTCCTTGACTTCCTCGAGGGCAAGGCCGACTACGGCTGCACCGCCTGGGGCATCCCGTCGTACTCGCTCAAGGGCTGGCAGCGGCCCTGCTACCTGATGGGCGACAGCTACGCGGAGACCTACCGCGAGCTGATCGACGAGACCGACTGGGACGCCTACGGCCGGGGCAAGGACCCGCGCTGCGCGAACTGCATGGCGCACTGCGGATACGAGCCGTCGGCCGTGCTGGCCACGATGGGCTCGCTGCGGCAGTCGCTGCGCGCCGTGCGCGGCGCCTGATCCCGGGGCGGCCTTTTCCGCGGCGGGATGAACGGCCGCGCCCGGCCGGGCGTAGTAGCTGGCATGAGCGCCTCCGGCTGTGACGACGTGGCGGGGTCATGGATGACCGCCTACCGCCGCCCGCTGCTCGGGTTCGTGCTGCCGTATGTCGACGGCGACGTCCAGGCGGCCGAGTACGTCGCCCAGGAGGCCATGCTCAGGGGCTGGCAGCGGTGCAGCCTGATCGTCCGGTCCAGGTCAGGCGCCACCGAGGTCACCGGAAGCTGGGACTCCTGGCGTCCGGGCCAGATCAGCGTCCCGCCAGCGGGGCCTGGCGGCCCTCGGACATCGCCAGCCTCCAGGTGCGGGCAGGGAGCAGGACGCTGCTGACGATCCGCGCCGGCCGCGCGCCCGGCCGCGCGGCCGCCGCCGAGCTCGCAGCGGCGGGCAGGCGGGTCCGGTGAACCGGCGGTACGCGCTCGTCGCGATCAGGGCGCTGGTCGTCGCCGGGCTGGCCGTCGGGGCATATGTCCATTTCGACCTGGTCTCGACCTACGCCGAGGGCGTCGCGGTCCTGGCGGCGCTGGCCCGGCTCGTTTTCTCACCTGGGCGCTGAATGCGGCCCGGTGCAGGCTCGCGCGCGGGGGTTCGCCGGCCCGCCCGCGGCATTTCCCGCGTGCCGCCGCATGCGCGGCCCGCGGCCGTCCAAAGGCGTGTATCCGCTGGCCAGCGACCGAAGTCGGGCGCCGAATTCTGAACGCGGCAACCATCACGAGCGTGATACAGGCGAGGGCTAACAAGGGCGTTCGGGAGGAACTCACGTAATGACGAGGAAATCCTGGCCGGCCGGCCCGAGCGGGCGCGGCGGTGACCGGCGGCGGGCACTGTCCGGCTCGGGGCGGCCGGCCACGCCGCGGCTCGCGAGCCGGTCACCACGCGCCGGCGGGCCGTCACGGCGCCCGGCCAGCACGCGGGCGCGTCCGGGTCGCCGGCGCCGGCGCGCTCCGGCGGCTACTCGTACCCGGCGGTGGCTCGCCGGGCTAGTGACCGGCCGGTCCCGCGGATGACTCGGAGCCAGGAAAGCGAGGTGAACGACGATGAGCCAGGCGTGCGCGCGCTGGCGCGGCGAGATCGGCGCGTACGTCGTCGGCGCGCTCGGCCCTGACGCCGGCGCCGACGTGCGGCGGCACCTGCGGACCTGCCGGACCTGCCGGGCCGAGTACGAGGACCTGGTTCCCGTCCGCTGCTGGCTCACCAAGCTGACCCTGGCCGACAGGTCGGGCGCCGGGCACCGGCCGGGCGGCGCGCCGCTCCTACCGGTCGGGCCCGTCCGTCTGCGGCGGGTCTGGCCGGCGTGGCCGCCGCGGCGGCGGCGCTGGCTCCGCGCCGTGGCGGTCGCGGCCGCCGCAGCCGCGGTCGCGGTCGCGGTGGCGGCGGTGTTCCTCGCGCGGCCTGGCGTTCCCGCCTTCCAGGCCGCCGACCGGGCCACCGGGGTACATGGGCGGGCCTGGCTGCATGCCACGGCCGCCGGCACCGAGATCGACCTGGTTGTCGCCGGGCTGCGGCCGCAGGAGCGGTGTGTGCTGGTCGCCGTGTCGCGCGGGGGCACCGACATCGCTTCGACCTGGACCGCGAAGTACGACGGGTCGGCCGAGGTCATCGGCACGAGCGCGATCCCCGAGCGCCAGCTCGCCGAACTGCGGGTCGAGTCGGGCGACGGCGGGCTGCTGCTCAGCATCGAGGTGGACGCCGCCGCCCGCCGCTAGATCGCGGCGGGCCGGCGGCGTGAACCGGGCGGGTGACGGGCCCGTTGAAGGGGCGTGAGGGTCGCGTCGTGGCGGCATGACGGGCACGTCCGGTCATGTGTGGGTTGGCGGGCCTGCGGGCAGGGGATTACCGGATATATGCGCTGTCCTGCCCGCGCAAGGCTGGCCTCGGGCGGCCGGAACCGGGTGTCCAGTTGCCCGGCCGGGCGGCGTGCTGCCAATCTAGAGTTTCCAGGTCTGAATAGTGTAAAAGGCGAGGAAAAGAGGGGACCTACGTGACCTCCGACGATCACGCTCAGCACGAGGGCCACCACGCGCACGACCACGACCCCACCTTCTACCGGTCGCCGCGCGATGCGGCCGCCGGCCCGCCGGAGAAGCTCGCCTACGTCGCCGCCTTCGCCAGGCCGGCGGACAAGCCGGACGCGATCGCGGTCGTGGATGCCGATCCGGCCTCGGCCAGCTACGGGTCGGTCGTCGGGCTCACCGAGCTGCCCAACACGGGCGACGAGCTGCATCATTTCGGGTGGAACGCGTGCTCAAGCGCGCTGTGCCCGACCGGCGACCACAACCACGGCGACCGCCGGTACCTGGTCGTGCCGGGGATCCGCTCCTCGCGCGTCTACATACTCGACACCAAGGACAATCCGGCGTCGCCGCAGGTGACCAGGGTGCTCGGTCCCGATGAGCTCGGCAAGCGGGCCGGCTACTCGCGGCCGCACACCGTGCACTGCGGTCCCGGCTACCTGTACGTGTCGTGCCTCGGCGGCGCGGACGGGCAGGAGGGCCCGGGCGGCGTGGCCCTGCTCGACCACGCGACCTTCGATGTGATCGGCCAGTTCGAGCAGGACCGCGGCGATCAGTACCTGGCCTATGACGTCTGGTGGCACATCAACGACGACGTTCTCGTGACGAGCGAGTGGGCGACTCCGTCGATGATCGAGGACGGTATCGTGCCCGAGTTGCTGCTCGGCCGCAAGTACGGGCACCGGCTGCACTTCTGGGACATGAAGGCGCGCAACCACGTCCAGACCGTCGACCTGGGCGACGAGCACCAGATGGCGCTCGAGCTGCGCCCCGCGCACGACCCGGCGCGCAAGTACGGGTTCGTCGGCGTGGTCGTCAGCGTCGAGGACCTGTCCGCGTCGATCTGGCTCTGGCACGACGACAACGGCACGTGGGCCGCGACCAAGGTGATCACGATTCCCGCCGAGGAAGCGCCGGCCGAGCAGCTTCCGCCGCTGCTGGCCGGGTTCGGTGCGGTGCCGCCGCTGGTCACCGACATCGGCCTGTCGGTCGACGACAAGTACCTGTACGTGTCGTGCTGGGGCACCGGAGAGCTCAGGCAGTACGACGTCAGCGACCCGTTCCACCCCGTGCAGACCGGGTCGGCGCGAATCGGCGGCATCACGCGCCGCGCGCCGCACCCGGCCAGGCCCGACCAGCCGCTGGCCGGCGGCCCGCAGATGGTCGAGGTGAGCAGGGACGGCAAGCGGGTCTACTTCACGAACTCGCTGTACGGCGCGTGGGACGACCAGTTCTACCCCGACGGCGTCGGCGCCTGGATGACCAAGCTCGACGTGGGCGAGAACGGCGGGATCGCGTTCGACGAGCGGTTCTTCCTGGAAGGGGACGTGTTCCGCGGCCGGCGCGTGCACCAGGTCAGGCTGGAGGGCGGCGACGCGTCGAGCGACTCGTACTGCTACTCCTAACCCGCGGACTCCCGGACGAGGGGTACTGTCCGCCGGATCGCCGTCCGGTTCCTGTACGCGCCTCACAGGAAGTTGTTCGGCCAGATCATCGTCCGCCACATGTGCGCGACCGGCGAGCCGTCGAATCCGAGCCCCTCGCGCGGCTGCCGGAAGTTCCTGCCCACCACGTCTTCGAAGTCGTCGAACTCCACCACGACGCCCGGGTCGAAGGAGTAGATGTCGTTGATCGTGATCAGGCGCGAGGTCATGTACCAGCGATGCCTCCGCGCCGCCTGGTGCTCGCGCTGGAGGTAGTCAGGCGGCCGGTAGTCGGGCCCGAAGTAGTCGACATACGCCTGCGGGTAGGTGTACCCGACGGACTCGTCGGGGAAGTAGCGCAGCGCCTCGTGCTTCTCGATGGCCCACGCGACTTCCTCATCGACATACGGAGCAACCATCTGCGCGCCCCAGTATCCGTGGTTGGCCGACAGCAACCCGGCGATGGCGATGTCGTGCACCAGGCACGCCATAATCACCTTCTCGCCGAGCCCGTGCTCGCGTGCGAGCCGTGCGCTCTGCAGCAGGTGCGTGCGCGCGATCTTGCCGAAGCGCAGCAGGAAGAAGTCCTTCAGGGCCGGGCGCTCGGGCATCTTGGGCAGCTCCGGGTTGTCTCCCATCATCACGACCGTGTCGGGGCGCCGCGCCTCCGCGAGGAAGGCGCCCTGGTAGGCGCTGAGCGGCGTGCCCATGGCCGCCGCGGCCGGGGGAACGATGACGCGGCGCCTGCGGTCAACGGCATCATCCAGGGGCTCACGGATCCAGTTGGCCAGCGCTGCCTCGCCCAGGGAACCGGGCAGCTCGTGCGGGAGCACCTGGCTGGACGGGCGCGTGTCGGTGGACTCGGGCATGTGACTGAAGTCCTTCCGCTGCCAGGCCGGCCGGCGATGACGCACGCCGGCGGCGGGCCGTGCTTCGCGTTCGACTCTACGGGCAGCGGCGGAGATCCGCACCGGATCGTGGCCCTGGCGTGCCGGCCGCGAGGCGGCGTAGCGTCAGCAGAATCGGCGGAGGAGGCAGCGATGGCGCTCAAGATCATGCCCCATGGCCGGCTGCAGGAATGGGTTGCCGAGGAGAAGGGCTACTTCACGGCCGAGGGCCTGGAGTACAGCTTCGTCTCCGCGGGTGACTACGGCATCCATGCCGCCGGGCGCGACGGGGCGGGGGAGATCAAGACCGGGGCTTTCGAGACGTTCGGCGCGGGGCGCGACGGCGCGGACGTGAGCTGTGCGTGCCACTGGGCGACGAGCGCCGCCGCGAGCGAGCGTGCTGGCCGGCTCGTCACTACGGCTTACTCGGTGGCGCCGTGCGCCGTCCTCGTGCCGCCGGAGTCGCCCCGTCCACCGCCCGGAAGACCTCGCAGGCGTGGCGGTCGGGGTTGGCTACCACTCAGGGAGCCACTTCGCCACGCTGCAGGCCCTGGAGGCCGTGCTTGCCCCCGACCAGATCAGCCTGACCTTCCAGGGCCCGCCCAACGAGCGTCTGGACGCGCTGCTGGAGCGCCAGGTTCCCGCCGGCACTATGTGGGGGGTTCCGCTCTATGTCGCCGAGGCATTCGGGTTCCGCAAGGTGCTCGACGCGACGTTCATGATCGGCTTCCTGGTGACGGGCGGCAACGCCGGCAAGGCTGACGTCGACATGTACCTGACGGCGCTCCGGCGGGCCCAGATGGACATCGACCTGCGTCCCGAGGCGCACAAGCACTACCACGTGC
>DASPZH010000014.1:0-7713 GCA_035636335.1 Streptosporangiaceae bacterium | reverse complement strand
GACGGCGGGCGAATGCCCATCCGCCGCGCGATCTCGCCGATCGACAGCCCGGCCACGCCCTGCTCGGCCATGATCGCGGCGGCGATGTCGAGGACCTCCTCGATCGTCTCCTGCCGCCGGCGCTGGCGTCGCCCGCCCGGGATCGCATCGGCCCGGCTGGCAACCGCCGCGGCCTCGCTGGCAACGGCCGCGGCCTCGCCGGCAACCGCATCGGCCTGACTCATAGCTGTAGTCTTGCCTAATGATATTAGGAAGTCAAGGGGCCAGTAGGGCGGTGACCGACGCACGGCTCTGGCTCAGAGTGGCAGGCCGGCCTCGAGGTGTTCGAGCGCGGCGTCGATCCTGGCGAACAAGTCCCCGGTCTGGCGATCCTCGGTCCAGTTGGTCCACGGCATCGTTGCCGCCATGATGACCCCGACGATGGCGCCCGCGACGTTCCGCACGGCGAAGTCGTTCGGGTCGCGGCCGGACCGGCTCGCGGCGGCCTCTGCGATAACGGTGATCGTGCGGGCGAATTCGTCCATCGCCCTGGCCCGTAGTTCGGGAACGGTCAGCGTGAGCTCGGCCGTCTCCCGCAGCCTGGCCAGGTCGTCGTCGCTGAGCGAGTCGAGCGCCACTCTGGTCGCCGCGCGGAACGCCGCCACCGGAGACAGGTCGGCGGGCTGCGACGCGAACGCCCCGGCGGTCAGGAGGTCGAGCTCGTCCTGGAGTACGACGTCTTCCTTGGTCGGGAAGTACCTGAAGAACGTGCTCGGCGACACGTCGGCCGCCTCGGCGATCTGGTCGATGGTCGTCGCGTCGTAACCCTGCTCGCGGAAGAGTCGGAGCGCGTGCTCCCTGATGGCGGCGCGCGTCCTGGCCTTCTTCCGTTCGCGCAGCCCCGGCCGTCGTATGGCTGGTGCCTCACTCATGCTGTCATTCTGCTCTCGTCGAGCGGAGATTCGGCCGCATGGCGGCCATGGATCGGGTCCCGGCCGTCGGCCGCGCCCTCGTCGCCGCCCGGGGCCGGGTCCGCCCGGCCGGGCAGGAAGGCCAGCGCCAGCAGCGCGGCCGCGATCGCTATGCCGCTGCACGCCCACAGCATCACGTCGAGGCCGTGCACGTAGGCGCCCCGGACGAGCTCGAGCAGCGTTTGAGACCCGGTCGCGCGGGCCGTGGCCACGCCGCCTGCGACGCTGCTGCGGATGGCGTGTTCCGCCACCGCGGGCAGCCCGGTCAGGGGCAGCTTGCTCCGGTAGACGGTGGCCAGCACCGTCCCGAGCACGGCCACCCCGATCGTGCCGCCGACCTGGCGCATCGCGGTGATCAGCGCCGAGCCGGACCCGCTCCTGGCCGGCGAGAGTGCGCCGAGCGCCGCGTTCATGGCGGTCGGCATGGCGATGCCGAGACCGAATCCGGTGACCGCGAACCAGGTCGCGGCGAACCCCGTCGTGCTGGTCGCGGTGGTGCCCGCGCCGACCGCCAGGGCCGCGGCCATGATCGCGAACCCGATCGCGACCAGGAGCTTCGGGCTGACCAGCCCGGGTGTCGCCGCCGCGCGCCGGTCGGCCTTGCGCTGCATCTGGAGCCGCTGACCGACGGCCAGGCCGAGCGCGAGCCCGCCGATCATCGGCAGCATCCGCAGTCCGGCCCCGAGAGAGTCGGCTCCGCGCACGTCGAGGAAGTACTGCGGCATCGCGAACACCAGGCCGAACAGGGCGAACGACACCAGGGTGGACAACGTGGTGCCCCAGGTGAACCCGGCCGAGCGGAAGAGTCCGAGATCCACGAGCGGCAGCAACTTCCGCTCTGCCCGCGCGCCCGCCTGGCCGGCCGTCCGCGGCCGGCTGACCCACCGCTCCCAGCCCATGAACGCGACGAGCACGGCCGCGCCGGCGGCCATGGCGGTGACGGCGGTCTGGTCGGTCCATCCGTCGCCGCCCGCCTTGATGAGGCCGTAGGTCAACGATGTCAGGCCGACGCTGGACACGGCGATGCCGATGAAGTCCACGCGCTGCCGGCGCTCACCGCGTGACTCCGGCATCAGCAGGGCCACGGCGGCCACGGCGATGGCCACGACCGGGATGTTGATCAGGAAGACCGAGCCCCACCAGAAGTGGTCGAGCAGCCAGCCGCCGAGTATCGGGCCGATCGGGTAACCGAGGAACGTCGCGCCGCCGACGGCCGCGATAGCTCTCGGCCGCTCCTCGTTCGTGAACAGCACGGGCAGCACGGCGAGCGACATCGGCAGGATCACGGCGGCGGCGAGACCCAGCACGGCCCTGGCCGCGATGAGCTCTCCGGCCGAGGTCGCGTAGGCGCACGCCAGCGACGCGATTCCGAACAGCACGAGCGCGCCGGTCAGCAGCCGCTTGCGGCCAACGCGGTCGCCGAGCAGGCCGGCCGGCAGCAGCGCCGCCGCGAGGACCAGGCTGTAGGCATCGAGGAACCACTGCAGGTCACCCGACGAGGCGTGCAGGTCGGCCGAGAGCGTGGGGAGTGCGAGCGTCAGCACGAACAGGTCGAGCGCCACGACGAGGACGCTGAGGGACAGTGCGGCGAGGGCCCACCAGCGGCGGGAGTCCGAGGGAGTCACGGCAGTCACCTTCTTACGACAGTTAGCATCGAAATCATGTTAGAGACTTATGATAGTAAGTGTCAATTAGTTGGGAGTATCAGTTTTGCGGGAGGCCGGAAGCCGCGAAAGGCGCGCCCCGGGGGCGCCGCCCAGCGCACCGCCTCGCTCGTAACGTTGACAGCGTGGTAGAGACTGGTGTCGTGCGAGATGCGCAGCCGGCGCCGGCCGGATTGCCGGTCTCGGAGCCGACCAGGGCGGAGCCAGGAGACAGTCATGCCACAGCCAGAGGGCAAGGAACTCGAGCAGGTCCGCGCGCACCGGGCGGAGCTGCGCGAGAAGTACCTGAGACCGAAGGGCAGCCGGCCGCCGACGACCGTGCAGGGCGTGCATCACCTCGCCCTGATCTGCCGCGACGTCGAGGAGACGATCAAGTTCTACCAGGAGTTCCTCGGATTCCCGCTCGTCGAGCTGGTGGAGAACCGAGACTACAAGGGGTCCAGCCACTTCTTCTTCGACATCGGCAACAGCAACCTGCTCGGGTTCTTCGACTTTCCCGGTCACGAGCACCCGCCGTGGATGGAGACGATCGGCGGGGTGCAGCACCTGGCCATCTCGGTCTCGCCCGCGCAGTTCGACGCGGCCAAGAAGAGGCTCGACGAGGCCAGCGTGGACTACCTCGGACCGGACCGGGGCGTCGAGGAGAGCATGTACTTCCGCGACCCCAACGGCATGGGCCTCGAGTTGTACCGCGAGGAGCTCGGCATCTTCAACGGCGAGCCGCTGCTCGACTAGGACACGCCCCAGCACGCGCCGCACACGCCCTGGGCGACCGCTTATCGCAGCTCGCGCCTGATCACCAGGCGCAGTCCCGACCAGATCTGGTCGATGGCGCACACCTTGTTGTCGACCAGGCCGGTCGGCAGCGCGATCTCCCTGATCACGTTCTCGGACATGTCGGTCGCGACCTTCGAGGCCCGCTTGGGCCAGGCGATCCACAGTCCGCATGCGGGCGCCATCCGGGCGCGAAGCAGGTCGAGCTGCCCCTCAAGCTCGACCCGCCTGGTGACGAACGCAACGATCACGTCGAACAGGGCCGCGTCCGCGAGGTCGGTGTGGATCACGGCTTCGTCGCCGGCCTCGGCGGCGAGCCGGTCGGCGAAGCCGTTGGGCGCGCCCACGACCACGACCTCGTCGTCCTCGCCGATGCCGAGCTTGCGTGCCAGCGGCGTGCCTGAGTAACCCGCTTGCTCGGCCATCGAGTCGGCTCGACCCCTTCCAACGGCGCTAGACCGGCCGACTGGCAGCATAACGCCCGGGCGCCAAGGTTCAACGCCGCGGTGCGGCCCGGCCCGGTCGGATGGGAGCACCAGGTGGCCCGGCGGGCGGGCGGGCTCGGTGAGTTCCCTAGTCGAAGCGGAAGCCGCCGGGGCGCTCGTTGCGGTCGGCGATCAGGCCGGCCAGCGTGGCGATCGCGATCTCGGGCGGGGTCTTGGAGCCGATGTTCAGGCCGATCGGCCGGCGCACCCGAGCGACCTCGCCGGGCTCGACGCCGAGCATCGCGAGCGCCTGGATGTGCGGCGGCTCGGCACGCGGGCTGCCCATGATCCCGACCCAGCGCGCCGGGCTGGCCAGCGCGTCGCGCAGCATGACGCCCAGTTCCTCCCGGTGATGGTCGGTCACGACCACGTCGGCGCTCGCGCCGGGGACCGACGCGACGCCGGGCCGCACGTCGAACCCGGCCTCGCTGGCCTCCTTGGCGAGCTGGGTGTCCGGCTCGACCAGCACCGGCTGGTAGCCGGAGTCGGTGGCGTAACGCAGCAGGTACTGCGCGACCGGCGTCGCGAAGACCGCGACCAGCATCCGGCCGTCGGCGGGAGCCTGGACGGTACCGTGCGCGACCTCGCACGCGGCGTCGTGCACATGGTCAGGGTGCCCGTGGTCGGCGTGCCCGTGGTTGGCGTGCCCGTGGCCGGTCGGCCCGTGCTCGGGCGGCAGCCCGTGATCATGGTCGCTCGTCATGGCACCGAGCTTGCCATGCCACGGCCGCCCGCGCCATGGGAGGCTTCAGCCGCCGTCGAGCAGCTCGCGTACCGCCTCGCGCAGCGGATCCATCCTGGCCCTGGCCGCCCGGCGCGCCTCGGCCAGGCGGCCGGCGATCACCGGCTCGACGACCTCGAGGTAGGCCTTGATCTTCGGCTCGGTCCCGCTCGGCCTGATCACGACCCGGGCGCCGTTCAGCCAGTACCTGAGCACGTCCGCCGACGGCAGCTCGTCGGTGCCGCCGGTCAGGTCGGACGTCGCGGTGATGGGCCGGCCGGCGAGCTCGGCCGGGGCCTCGATGCGCAGCCGCGACATCACGTGCACCGGCTCGGTCGCCGGGACGGTGATCTGCCCGGTCAGGTGCACCCCGTGCGCGATCTCCAGCGCGTCGTAGGCCTCGAGCAGCGACTCTCCGCCCGACCTGGCTCTCGCGGCCAGGCTGAGCACGGCGAGCGCAGCGCCGATTCCGTCCTTGTCGCGGACGGTCGTGCCCACCGAGTAACCCAGCGCCTCCTCATAGCCATAGACGAAACGGAGCTCACGGGCGAGATCTCCGGCCCTGACGATCCACTTGAATCCGGTCAGTGTCTCGGCGTACCTCGCGCCGGCCGCGGCGGCGATCCTGGCCAGCATCGTGGCCGACACGATCGTGCTGGCCACCAGCGGCTGCGGCCGGCCGGGCGCACCCGGCTCATCGGGCTGCCTGGCGGAGCCGGCCGCGTCCTGCCCGAGCAGGTAGGCCCCGAGGAGCGCGCCGACCTGGTCGCCGGTCAGCGTCCGCCAGCTTCCCGGTGCGTCGTCGGGAACGGCGACGGCGAGCCGGTCGCCGTCCGGGTCGTTGGCGATCACCAGGTCGGCGCCCGACCGCCTGGCCTGGGCCAGGGCGAGGTCGAGTACGCCGGGTTCCTCGGGGTTGGGGAAGGCTACGGTGCGGAAGTCCGGGTCGGGCGCGAACTGCGCCTCGACGATGTCCGGCTCCGAGAAGCCCGCCTGCGCGAAGGCGCGCAGCGCCAGGTCGCCGGCCACGCCGTGCAGCGGCGTGTAGGTGAACCTGAGCCAGGCCGATCCCTTCGGCGCGGGCGAGGCCGCGCAGATCGCGTCGAGGTAGTCGGCGGCGACCTCGTCGCCGTGCCTGACGATCAGCGGGTCGTCAGTCGGTGCGACGGGGACCTGGGAGAGCGGGCCCAGCGACCTGGTCGCCGCCTCGATCTCCAGGTCGGCGGGGGGCACGATCTGGGCGCCGTCGCCGAGGTACAGCTTGTAGCCGTTGTCCGCGGGCGGGTTGTGGCTCGCCGTGATCATGATGCCGGCCGCGGCGGCCAGGTGCCGGATGGCGAAGGCGAGCAGCGGCGTCGGCTGACGCGGCGGCAGCAGGTGGACGGCGATCCCCGCGCCGGCCAGCACCCGCGCCGCCTCCTGCGCGAACTCCTCCGACCGGTGCCTGGCGTCGCACCCGATCACCACGCCGGCGTCGGCGGCGGCCGGGTCGATGTAGAGCAGCCAGCCGGCGAGGGCGGCGGTCGTGCCGCGAACCACGGCCCGGTTCATCCGGTTGGGGCCGGCCGCGACCGCGCCGCGCAGGCCGGCCGTGCCGAACTCCAGCCGGCCGGCGAACCGGTCCGTGAGCTCTGCCGCGGCCTGCTCGGTGTCATCGGAGGCTTGTCCGGTGGCGGTCCGCAGCAGCGCGGAGAGTTCGGCGCGGTCGCGTTCGTCGGGGTCATCGGCCAGCCAGGCCGAGACCTCGCGCTGCAGTTCGTCGCTGATCACGCCGGCCCGCCGGGGCCTGGGGCGGCAGTGCCGTCCGGGCCGGCGCCTGGCCCGCCGACGGCTGGCCGGTCCTGGCCCGCCGGCATGACTCCAGGCAGGAACCGGGCCAGCAGGGCGCCGACCCGGGCCGCGGACTGCCGCCCGGCCGCGATCACCTCCGCGTGGTCGAGCCCGGATGCCGACAGCCCGGCCGCCTGGTTGGTGACCAGCGAGATTCCCAGCACCTCGGCGCCGAGGTGCCTGGCCGCGATGGCCTCGAGGGCGGTGGACATGCCGACCATGTCCGCGCCGGCCGCCCGCAGCATCCTGATCTCGGCCGGCGTCTCGTAGTGGGGCCCGTGCAGCGCGGCGTAGACGCCCTCGGCCAGGCCGGGATCGGCCCGCCTGGCCAGCGCGCGCAGCCGGGGGGAGTAGAGATCGGTGAGGTCGACGAACCGGGACGCGTAGCCGGCCGGAGGCTCGGCGCCGGTCAGCGGAGAACGGCCGGTCAGGTTCAGGTGGTCGCTGAGCAGCACCGGCTGCCCGACCCGGTAGCCCTCGTTGATGCCCCCCGACGCGTTGGTCAGCACGATCACCCGGCAGCCCGCCGCCACGGCGGTCCTGACGCCGTGCACGACGGCATCGACCGGATGGCCCTCGTACAGGTGCGTGCGGCCGAGGTAGACGAGCACGCGCAGCGGGCCGACCAGGACGGACCTGGCCACCGGGGCGTGCCCGGGCACGGTCGGCCGCGCGAAGCCGCCGAGGCCGGCGAGCGCGAACTCCGCGGCCGCGGGTCCGAGCGCGTCGGCGGCGGGCAGCCAGCCGGAACCGAGCACCACCGCGACATCGTGCGCGGCCCGACCCGAGATCTCGGCCAGGTTCGCCGCGCTGGCGCGCGCGGCGGCGTAAGCGTCGTCAGTCAAAGGTCACCACCGAAGCAGCGTAACGACAGGCCCCGACGATCATGCCTTCACGTAGGGTTTTCCGTCAGCGGCCGGCGCCCGTACCCTGCCGACCAGGCCGGCCACGGCGATTATCGTCGCCACGTACGGCAGCATCGCCAGCAGGTAGGGCGAGATCGGCACGTTCAGCAACTGCAGCTCCTGCCCGAGCTGACGGCAGAAACCGAACAGCAGCGCGGCCGCCGTCGCGCCAAGCGGCTTCCAGCGGCCGAAGATCATGCACGCCAGGCCGATGTACCCGAGTCCGCCGCTGATGCCGGTGGCGAACTGCCCCGTCGAGCCGACCGTCAGGTAGGCTCCGCCGATGCCGGCCACTATCCCGCCGAGCATGACATTGCGGTAGCGCGTCCACAGCACCCTGATGCCGACGGTGTCGGCGGCGGCGGGGTGCTCGCCGACGGCGCG
>DASPZH010000013.1:0-4423 GCA_035636335.1 Streptosporangiaceae bacterium | reverse complement strand
GCGGTGCTCGAGCAGAAGGTGGTCGGCATGGAGGCGACGCGGGCCTGGCGGATGCTGCTCTGGCGGTTCGGCGAACCGGCGCCCGGCCCGTGCCCGCCCGGCCCGCACCCGCCCGGCCCGCACCCGCCCGGCCTGCGGGTCCCGCCCGACGCGGCCACCTGGGCGTCCATCCCGTCCTGGGAGTGGCATCGGGCCGGCGTCGAGGCGGTCAGGGCGCGGGTGATCGCCGCCGCGGCCCGGGTCGCCGCCAAGCTGGAGGAGGTCACGACGATGGGCTCCGACGAGGCCGACCGCCGGCTGCGGGCCATACCGGGAATCGGGCCCTGGACATCGGCCGAGGTCAGGCAGCGGGCATGCGGCGACGCCGACGCGCTCTCGGTGGGCGACTACCACCTGCCGTCGATCGTCGGCTGGGCGCTGGCCGGGCGGCCCGTCGACGACGCGGAGATGCTCGAGCTCCTCGCGCCGTACCCGGGGCACAGGCACCGGGCGTCGATCCTGGCCGGCCTGGCCGGCGCCGGCCCGGCGCGGCGCGGCCCGCGCATGGCCGTCCGCGACTACCGGGCGTTCTGAGGCGCGTCGTGGACGGCGGGCGGAGGCGGGCCAGGGACCTCGGCCTGCATTTCGGCGGCGACGAGCCGGGGCCGCTGAACGCGATCACCGACGTGCCCGGGGTCCGGGTCGGGCACACGACCGTGATCGCGGGCGCCGACGTCCGGACCGGCGTCACCGCGGTGGTGCCCGACGCGCTCGAGCGGGCCGGCGGAGCGCTTCCCGCCGGGCTGTTCGTCGGCAACGGCTTCGGCAAGCTGGTCGGCGCCACCCAGATCGCCGAGCTCGGGGTGATCGAGACGCCGGTCGTGCTGACCGCGACCCTATCCGCGTTCCGCGCCGCCGACGCGCTGGTGACCTACGTGCTCGCCCTGCCGGGCAACGAGAACATGGTCACGGTCAACCCGGTGGTGGGCGAGACCAACGACGGATACCTGTCCGACATCCGGGCCAGGCCGGTCACCGAGCGGCACGTCCTGGCCGCGATCGCGGGCGCGCGCGGCGGCCCGGTGGCCGAGGGCAGCGTCGGCGCCGGGACCGGGACGGTCGCGCTGGGGTTCAAGGCCGGGATCGGAACGGCGTCCCGGCTGGTCCGGCCTGCCGCGCCAGGCGGGCCAGCCGCGCCAGCCGGGCCAGCCGCGCCGGGCGGGCCAGCCGGGACCCCGGGCACGGTCGGCGTGCTGGTCCAGTCCAACTTCTCCGGCGTCCTGACCGTCCGCGGCGTGCCGATCGGCTCGGGCGGAACGGGCCGGGAGGGGTGCGCGTTGCGACCGGAGCCGGCGGCGGGCGAGGTGACGGGGAACTCCTGCATGATCGTCGTCGCGACCGACCTGGGGCTCGACGCGCGGCAGCTCGGGCGGGTGGCCAGGCGGGCCGTGTTCGCGATGGGAAGGACCGGCGCCGACTACGCCGGGAGCAGCGGCGATTACGCAATCGCGGTCGCGACCCTCGGCGGGCCGCCGGCTGCCGACTCGGCGCTTGACCCGGTGTTCGCCGCCGTGCAGGACGCCGTCGAGGAGGCGATACTCAACTCGCTGTTCACGGCCACGACGGTGACCGCCTACCTGGGCCGTGTCGGGCACGCGGTCCCGCTCGACGTCGTCGCGGCGGCCTGCCGCGAAGCGGGCGTGCTCACGCTCCCGTGACCCGGCCGCGCCAAGACCACGGACACCTTCGGCGGCACGGCCGAAATTGTCCGTGGTCAAAAGCGCCGGGCCGGGCCGTGGCGTCCCGGGCGAGTAGCCGGGAGAATTGCGTAGAGTCAACAAGTTCAGTTCAGGAGGAGCCGTGCTCTACGCGTTCGGATTCGAGCGGATCGGCGTGCTGGTCAGCGATCTGTACTTCGTCGACCCCCGGCCAGCGCCAGGGCAGGAGGGCGCGGAACACGGCGTGCGGCTCGAGGTGCGGATGCTCGGCCAGGGTGAGCTGAAGGGGTCGATTTACTCGGCCAGACCGATCGAGGTGGGCCGCCCGATCTGGCGTGCGGACCTGCTCGAGGCCGTCGACGGGCCGCCGGGCAGCCTGAACCGGGCGCACCACCACCCGGCCTTCGAAGACTGGAACCCCGGCCGGCGGGTGTTCGACAAGGGCCTGTCCGCCGACCCCGTCCAGTGGGTCAGGGAGCAGCTTTCCGACCTCGGCGGGCTGCTCGAGCGGGCCGGGGTGAGCGGCGACGGCGCGTTCGCCGCCGACTCGGAGAGCCTGCGCGGCACCGTGCCGGAGATCGCCGCGGTCGTGCGGAGCCTGCTCGACCGGATCAACGCCGGCGAGCTGGCGGCCGCGCCCGCGGACGGCCAGCCGGACAGCGCGCGGATAAGCTGGCTGTAGCCGTCCCGCGGCGGTCGGCGGGGTGCTGCGGTCAGGACCCGCGCGGGGCATATCCCTGGTTCCGCCTAGGGTGGGGGACATGCGAACCGCCGATTTCGGGCCGGAACCATCGCCCCCTTCGTCGCCGGCTGCCGCGTCGCCGGCTGCCCCGTCACCGAACGCACTGCGCCGGGCGCTGGCGCGGGCGCGCGACGGCAAACCGCTTGACCGGGACGAGGCCGCGGTCCTGCTGCGCGCCAGGGGCGAGCAGCTTACCGAGCTGCTCGGCTACGCGGCCAGGACGCGGGACGCCGGGCTGGCCGCGGCGGGCAGGCCGGGCGTGATCACGTACTCCCGGAAGGTGTTCATCCCGCTGACCAGGCTCTGCCGGGACCGGTGCGGGTACTGCACGTTCGTGACCGTGCCGGGACGGCTGGGTCCCGGCGATGAGTTCCTGTCCCCGGACGAGGTGCTCGAGATCGCCAGGCAGGGCGCCGCGCTCGGCTGCAAGGAGGCCCTGTTCACGCTCGGCGACCGGCCGGAGGCACGCTGGCGGCGCGCCCGCGAGTGGCTGGACGCGCACGGCTACGACGACACGCTGTCCTACGTCAGGGCCATGGCGATCCGGGTGCTCGAGGAGACCGGGCTGCTGCCGCACTTGAACCCCGGCGTGCTGAGCTGGCAGGACTTCCAGCGGCTCAAGCCGGTCGCGCCGTCGATGGGGATGATGCTGGAGACCACGGCGGACCGGCTGTTCACCGAGCCTGGCGGCCCGCACTTCGGCAGCCCGGACAAGGACCCGAAGGTCAGGTTGCGGGTGCTCGAGGACGCCGGCCGGTCCGCGGTCCCGTTCACGACCGGGATCCTGATCGGGATCGGCGAAACGCCGGCCGAGCGGGCCGACTCGATTTTCGCGATCCGCGGGGTGGCCCGCGAGTTCGGCGGAGTGCAGGAAGTGATCGTGCAGAACTTCCGCGCCAAACCGGACACGAAGATGCGCTCGGTCGCCGACGCCGATCTCGGTGACCTGGCCGCGACGATCGCGGTCGCCAGGCTGGTTCTCGGTCCTTCGATGCGGATCCAGGCACCGCCCAACCTGATCGGCGAGCAGTACCAGTTGATCCTGGACGCCGGGATCGACGACTGGGGCGGCGTGTCGCCGCTGACCCCGGACCACGTCAACCCCGAACGCCCCTGGCCTCAGATCGACGACCTCGCCGGACGGACCGCCGCGGGCGGGTTCGAGCTGCGCGAGCGACTGACGATCTACCCGGGCTACCTGCGCGAGCCGTGGCTGGACCCGCGGCTGGGCGCGCACGTGGCGGCTCTGGCCGACCCGGCGACCGGGCTGGCGCGCGACGGCGCGATGCCCGCCGGGCTGCCGTGGCAGGAGCCCGATGGCGGCTGGGGCCAGGCGGCGGGGCGGACGGACCTGCACGTCACGGTCGACACGCAGGGGCGGACCGCCGACCGGCGGTCGGACTTCGAAGACGTCTATGGCGACTGGGCCGAGATCGCGGGCCGGATCGAGCCGGCCGCCCGCCGCGGCGAGTCCGGGGCCGGGGCCGTCCGCGGTGAGCCGGGCGGCGGCCGCGGCGAGTCCGCTCCCCGGCGGCTCAGGTCCGAGGTGGCGGCGGCCCTGGGCAGCGCGGAACGGGACCCGGCCGGGCTCACCGACGCGCAGGCCCTGGCCCTGCTCGACGCCGAAGGACCCGAGCTCGACGCGCTGGCCAGCCTGGCCGATGCGATCCGCCGCGACGTCAACGGCGACGCCGTCACCTACGTCGTGAACAGGAACATCAACTTCACCAACGTCTGCTACGCCGGCTGCCGGTTCTGCGCGTTCGCGCAGCGCCGCACCGACGCGGACGCCTACACGCTCTCGCTCGAGCAGATCGGCGACCGGGCGGCCGAGGCGTGGGCAGCCGGCGCGACCGAGGTATGCATGCAGGGCGGCATCCACCCGGACCTGCCGGGCACGGCGTACTTCGATATCACCGCCGAGGTCAAACGCCGCTGTCCGGAGATGCATATCCACGCGTTCTCGCCGATGGAGGTGATGAAC
>DASPZH010000012.1:0-23455 GCA_035636335.1 Streptosporangiaceae bacterium | reverse complement strand
TCATTTATATAGATTACCAATGCATCTCGCCAGGGGGGCGCCCCGTCGGCCGGCCGGCCGGGCGCGGCCCACGCGGCCCGGCCAAGCGCCAGCAGCAGCTGGTCGACGTCGACCGCCACCACCGTTGCCGCCGGGATCCGGTCGAGCAGCCTGACCGCGAGCGACCCGGGGCCGCAGCCGAGGTCGAGCACGAGCGGATCGGGCCGCCCGGCGCATTCCTGCACGGCGTCGATCAGGACCGTGAAGCGTTCCTCCCGGTCGGGCAGGTACACCTGCTGCTGGGCGTCCCATCGGTCGACCCAGGCCGCAGCCGTCTGGGTAGTCAATGTTCTCGTCATGACACCGGGCCCTCCGCCGTCCGTAACTGGCTACAATGACTTCGACAGTCATGAACCTACGGGAGAGGGCGTCACTGGTCAAGTGAACTTCAGCAGTCACATGGACGCGGTCGTCACGGTCGCCGTGCGTCTCGTCAACACGCTCACGGCCGGCGAGGCGCTGGGCCGCCCGTACTCGCCCCCGGAGGCGAGCGCGCTGCCCGCGGCGGTGACCGCGGCGCTGCGTTCCGGGCGGCGCGATACCCGGGACGTCACGCCGGACGAGGCCGCCGGGTTCGGCATGGTCGCGGGCGCGCTGCGGGCGGTGTTCGACGCGGTCGCCGCGGGGCGGCTGGACGAGGCTGCCCGCGAGGTCAACGCGCTGCTGGCGTTCACCGGGGCCAGGCCGCGGCTCGACCGGCACGACGGCGAACCCTGGCACCTGCACTTCCACGGCGCCGACGACTCTCTCGTCACCGGCTGGGCGGCCGGCTGCGCGACCGGGCTGGCCGTCGTCCTCGGCAGCGACCTGCACGGACGGCTGGGAGTCTGCACCGCGGAGCGTTGCGACCGGGTCTACGTCGATACCTCGCGGAACGGCACCAGGCGGTTCTGCTCGACCACCTGCCAGAACCGGGTCAAGGCCGCCGCCTTCCGCGCCAGGCAGGCGTGAGCGGCCGCGCCGGGACAGTTACCAGGCGCCGGGTCGCGGGCCGCCGCAGGCGAGCCGTCCGCGGGGTTGCGTAATAGGCTGGAATTAGTCGCCCGCTCCGCGGGTACGGCCGGCGCGCCGGTCAGCCGAAGAAGATCGCGGACTCGGCATAACGCTCCGGCGGCACCAGCTTCAGCTCGCTGGTCGCCTCCGCGATCGGAACCCGCACGATATCGGTGCCGTGCAGGGCCACCATCATGCCGAACGCGCCCTCGGCGACCGCGCGGATCGCGTGGATGCCGAACCTGGTCGCGAGCACCCGGTCGAACGCGGTCGGCGTTCCGCCGCGCTGGATGTGCCCGAGCACGGCCGCGCGGGCCTCCTTGCCGGTGCGCCGCTCGATCTCCTCGGCCAGCAACTGGCCGACGCCGCCGTACCTGGTGTGGCCGAACGCGTCGAGCTGGTTGTCGACGACGGACGTGCTGACCGTCTTCGGGTGCGCGCCCTCGGCGACGACGACGATCGGGGCGTACCGCGTCTGGAAGCGCTTCTCGACGTAGTTGCAGACTTCCTCGATGTCGAACGGTTGCTCGGGGATGAGGATCACGTTCGCGCCTCCGGCCAGGCCGGCGTGCAGCGCGATCCAGCCCGCGTTCCGGCCCATCACCTCGACGATCAGCGCGCGGTGGTGGCTCTCCGCCGTCGTGTGCAGCCGGTCGATGGCCTCCATGGCGATGTTTACCGCCGTGTCGAAGCCGAAGGTGTAGTCGGTCGCGCCCAGGTCGTTGTCGATCGTCTTCGGGACGCCGACCACGTTCACCCCGTTGTCGTAGAGCCTTCCCGCCACGCCCAGGGTGTCCTCGCCGCCGATCGCGATCAGCGCGTCGACACCGAGGCTGGCCAGGTTCGCGCTGATCCGCTCAAGTCCGGTCTTGCCGTCCAGGCTGGCCTGCTCCGACAGCGGGTTGGTCCTGGACGAGCCGAGTATCGTCCCGCCGCGGGGCAGGATGCCGCGGACCGCGGCGACATCAAGCGGCTGGGCGTCCGACTCCAGCGGGCCGCGCCAGCCGTCGCGGAAGCCGACGAACTCGCAGTCGTGATCAAACGTTCCGGTCCGCACGATCGCGCGGATGACCGCATTCAGGCCCGGGCAGTCACCGCCTCCGGTCAGAACTCCGACGCGCATTTAGGGCTCCTTCCACTTCCACAATCTGCTCACCAGTCACGGTGCTTGCTGGCCTACCACGGGTTCGCCTATCACGGCGCTCGACCGCCACACTAGTCCCCATGAGCGTCCTCGCAATCGACGCCGGAACTACCGGCGTCACCGCCCTTATCGTGACCGCGGACGGCGGCGTGGCGAGCCGTGGTTACGCGGAGTTCAGCCAGTATTTCCCCGAACCGGGCTGGGTCGAGCAGCGTCCCGAGGAGATCTGGCAGGCGACCCAGGCCGCCTGCGCGCAGGCCATTGAGGCACGTGGCGCGGGCGAGCCGGTCCGCTGCGTCGGGATCACCAACCAGCGGGAAACCGCGGTGGTCTGGGACGCGGCCACGCTGACGGCGCCGCACCGGGCGATCGTCTGGCAGGACCGGCGCACGGCAAGGATCTGCGCGGAGCTGCGCGAGGCCGGCCACGAGGACCGGGTCGCCGAGCTCACCGGGCTCCGGATCGACCCTTACTTCACCGCTACCAAGCTCACCTGGCTCTCCCGGCATGCCGCCGACGTCTGGTCCGGCGTGCTCGACCGTTCGCTGGCACTCGGCACCGTGGACTCCTACCTGATCGCCAGGCTGACCGGCGGCAGACGGCATGTCACCGACGCCTCGAACGCGAGCAGGACGCTGCTGTTCGACCTCGCGGCCGGGCAGTGGTCGGCCGAGCTGTGCGAGCTGTTCGGGGTGCCGCCGCATGCCCTGCCGGAAGTCACCGCGTCCACCGGGGTCATCGGCCACACCGATCCCGAGGCATTCCTCGGGCTTGCGCTGCCGATCGCCGGCGTGGCGGGCGACCAGCAGGCGGCGCTGTTCGGCCAGGCATGCTTCGGGGTGGGGGCGTGCAAGTGCACCTACGGGACCGGGTCGTTCGTGCTGGCCAACACGGGGTCGCAGATCGTCAGGTCGCGGGCCGGGCTGGTGTCCACCGTTGCGTGGATGGACGGCAGCGGCGCGCTGACCTATGCGCTGGAAGGGTCTGTGTTCGTCACCGGCGCGGCGATCCAGTGGCTCAGGGACGGGCTCGGCGTGATCGACCGGGCCGAGGACAGCGAGGCGCTCGCCCGCACGGTCGGTGACAGCGGCGGCGTGGTGTTCGTGCCCGCCCTGACCGGCCTCGGCGCGCCGGACTGGGATCCGGACGCGCGCGGCGCGGTCTTCGGCCTGACCAGGGGAACGACGCGCGCGCACCTGGCCAGGGCCACGCTGGAGGCGATCGCGTTCGAGGTACGGGACGTGGTCGACATAATGGCGGCCGAGGCGGCGGCAGGGGCTGCTCCGCTTCGCGTCGACGGCGGAGCGGCCGCCAACAACCTGCTCATGCAGATCCAGGCCGACCAGCTTCAGGTGCCGGTCGAGCGGCCGGTGGTGGCCGAGACCACGGCGATCGGCGCCGCGTTTCTCGCTGGTCTCGCGACCGGTGTCTGGTCATCGACCGACGAGCTTGCCGCGACCTGGCGGCTCGACCGCCGGTTCGACCCGGGGCCACGCGACGGCGCGGCGCACAGGCGCTGGCGCGAAGCCGTCGGCCGTTCGCTGGGCTGGGCCGACCAGGCCGGCTCCGGCTCGCCAGGCGGATCTGGCTGAGCTGCCGGGGTCGTCGCTGTCCCCGGCTGGACCGGCCTAACTCGGGCCGGCTGGCTAGCCGTCGACCGATGACGGTGTCGCGGCCCTGGCGGGATCTGGCCTTGTCCCGGAGTCGGCAGCCGCCGATCCAGGCACCTGCCCGCCGCCCGCTACGTCCGGTTCCGCCCCGGACGCCGACCCGCCGCCCGCAGCGGCCTCGCCCTTCGCCTCGCCCTTCGCCTCGACCTTCGCCTCGACCTTCGCCTCCTGACGGTGAGTGCGCCTTTCGGCCTGGAGCAGGACCTTGTGCCGCGCGGCGTACTCGTCGACGTACTCCTGGCCGGACAGCTTCATGATCTCGTAGATGATCTCGTCGGTGACCGCCCTGAGCACGATCCGGTCGGTCTCCATGCCGTAGTACCGCGAGAAGTCGAGCGGCTTGCCGAACCGCACCCCAGGCCTGACCCTGAGCTGCGGCGCGATCTTGCCGGGCGGCTGGAACTCGAAGCCGCCGATCATGGCGCACGGGATCACCGGCACGCGTGCCTCGAGCGCGAGCCTGGCCACACCGGTCTTGCCGCGGAACAGGCGCCCGTCCGGCGTGCGCGTCCCCTCCGGGTAGATGCCCAGCAGTTGGCCGCTGGCCAGCACGCGCAGTCCGGTGGCCAGCGCTCGTTCGCTGGCCTCGCCGCCCGACCTGTCCACCGGGATCTGTCCCACGCCGCTGAAGAATGCCCGGCTGAACAGGCCCTTCATGCCGCGGCCGGTGAAGTACTCGGACTTGGCCAGAAAGACTATCTTGCGCGGCAGCGGCAGGGGCGCGAAGAAATGATCGGAGAAGGACAGGTGGTTGCTGGCCAGGATCGCCGGGCCGGTCCGCGGGACGTACTCCGTGCCCTCGGCCCACGGCCGGAACAGGACCCGCAGGACCGGGGCGAGGACCGCCTTGACCACCCAGTAGAACATGCGTCACATGATTTCACGCCAAGGCCGCCGCGCGAACCACCTGCGCCAGGTCAACCTGCCCGCCTGCGGCCCGACGGGATCCCACAAGCTGCGCTACACCATGCGACATGCGACGATTCGGGGAGACAGTGAGCAGGCCGCAGGAGAGGACCTCAGCCATGCCAGTACTGCCAGGCGCGGAGGCTTACAGCCACCAGGGCGGGCCCACCGCCGTCCTGCTCTGCCATGGGTTCACCGGATGTCCGCAGTCGTTGCGTCCCTGGGCCGAGTACCTGGCCGGCCAGGGGCTGACGGTCAGCCTGCCACGGCTTCCCGGCCACGGCACCACCTGGCAGGAGATGGCGCGAACCCGCTGGGATGACTGGTATGCCGAGGTCGACCGCGAGTTCGCGGAGCTGCAGGGGTCTGCCGACGAGATCTTCGTGATGGGACTGTCCGTGGGTGCCTGCCTGGCGCTGCGCCTGGCCGAACTGCACGGCGAGGCGATCAGCGGGCTGGTCCTGGTCAATCCCTTGGTGACCGCGGACACCAGGCTGTTCCTGCTGGCGCCCGTGATAAAGCTGCTCGTGCCGTCGCTCAAGGGGGTAGGCAGTGACATCAAGAAGCCGGGCGTGACCGAGCTTGCCTACGACCGCACGCCGACCAAGGCCGCGGCCAGCCTCCCTGGCTTGTGGAAGTTCACCCAGCGGGACCTGGACCGGGTCGTAGTGCCGACTCTTGTCTACCGCAGCACCGAAGATCACGTCGTCGGCCCCGCCAGCGTCGAGATCCTGCGCAAGGCGCTGCCCGCGAACCGGATGGAGGTCAAGCTGTGCGCCGACAGCTACCACGTCGCGACGCTCGACAACGACGCTGAGGCCATCTTTGCCGGAAGCCTGGATTTCGTTCGTTCTCACAGCCATGCGGGAAAGGAATGACAGGATGGATGTCGGTGGTCATACACGGCACAGAAGGCTAGGCACGAACCGGCGACGACGCGGGGGGCACCGTGGAGCGCGACACGAGTAGAGATCAGAGCGGCGATCAGGCCGCCTGGCGCGACCTGGTCGCTCGGCTTGAGCTGCCGTCGGCCATCGACCCGGCGAACGCCCCGTGGCCGGAGCGCGAGAACCTCGGCGCCGCCGCCCAGCACGAAGCCACGGACCAGTACGAAGCCATGGACCCGCACGAAACCATGGACCCGCAGGAGACCAAGGACCTGCGGCCAGGCACCGGCCAGGGATTGCCAACCAGCCGCAGCCGGGTCATCCGGCCGGCCGGCTCCATGCACATCGGCGAGTCGGCCCAGCAGTCACCGGGCGCGGCAGACATCCCGCCCAGCCAGGAATCCGGTCCGCTCCGCGGCCTGGCGCGCCGCCGCGAGACCGACGACGGCGGCCCCGACGGCCCGACGCATCCCGATCTGGGGTTCCTGGACTACGACGCCATGGGCAGCCGTGACGCGGACGAGCGTTACGTGCCGCCGCACGTGCCACCGCTGCCGAAGCTGGACCCGGTCGCCAGGGGCGCTTGGACCGCGCTCTTCGGCGGCCCCGGCTACCTGTTCATTGCCACCACGCTCGGGTGGCAGGTCCCCGGCTGGGCCGAGCTGGCGGCCATCATCGCGTTCATCACGGGCTTCGTGATCCTGGTCTCCAGGCTCGGCGACGGCCCGTCCCGGCGTGACGGCCCCGACCAGGGCGCCATCGTCTAGCCGCGGCGGCTCGCTGAGCCGGCCCGCAGTGACGGCTCGGTGGGCCCTACTCGGTGGGCCCTAGCTGAGCCGGTGCCTGGCCAAGTCGGCCGCTCCGATCATCCCGGCCTCCGGGCCAAGCTCGGCGAGGACGACCGCGGCGCGCGGCCGGTACTGGCGTCCGGTCAGCCCGGCCTCGAAGGCAGCCCTCGCCGGCGCGAGCAGCAGGTCGCCGGCCTCCGACACGCCGCCCCCGAGCACGAAGCAGCCGGGGTCGAGTATCGCGGCCAGGTCGGCCAGGCCCTGGCCGAGCCAGCGGCCGATGATCTCGAAGCAGCGCAGCGCGGCGGCGTCCCCCTCGCGCGCGGAAGTGGTGACCGCCGACCCCGTGATGCCCTCAGGAGTGCCGCCGCCGAGTCGCAGCAGCCGGGCCGCCGCTTCCGGCGAACGCCTGGCGAACTCGCGGGCCTCGGCGACGAGCGCGCTGCCGCTCGCGTACTGCTCCCAGCAGCCGCGGTTGCCGCAGCCGCACAGCCGTCCGTCCGGCACGACCCGGTAGTGGCCGGGCTCGGCCGCCATCCCCCACCGGCCGCGGTAAAGCTCGCCGTTCAACACGAGCCCCGCGCCGATCCCCGTCCCCACGGTGATCATCATGACGTGGTCATGACCTCGCCCGGCGCCGAGCTTGGCTTCTGCCCACGCCGCCGCGTTGGCATCGTTCTCCACCACCACCGGCCTGCCGGTGCGGTCTTCAACGTGCCGCGCCACCGGCTCGTTGCGCCAGGCGAGATTGGGGGCGAACACAACCGTCGAGCGACTCTCCTCGACAAAGCCGGCCGCTCCGACGCCGACCGCCCCTACCTCGTATCTGGAAAGCAGTTCCTTCACCGCGTCGCTGATCACTTCGATGGTGCGCGAGGCGTCCGCGGCCGGCGTCGGCCGCTTGACCTTCTCGATGATTGAGCCCTTCTCGTCCACCACGCCCGCGGCGATCTTGGTGCCGCCGACGTCAACCCCGATGGCCAGGCTCATTCTCAGGCTCTCTCGCGTGCTCGTCGGCCGCGTCGGCAGGTGGGCCGCCCTCAGGTGGGCCGCCCTCAGGTGGGCCGCCGTCAGGTGGCCCGCCCGTGGGTGACTCGCCGCCGGCCGGCTCGCCTGGACGGTACGACAGGATCGAGTCGATGCCGGCCAGGGCGTCACGGACCGCCCCGGCGACGACGTCGGCCGCGTCGGTCAGCCGCGGCGCGGCGCCGCTGTCACCCGCGGCCCTGGCTTGCGAGATCCGCCGTGCTGCCCGGCAGACCGGGCACCAAGCGCACTCGGGGGCCTCGTCGGCCGCGTGGGGCGGCTCGGTCGTCGCCGTGGCCCAGGTGTCGCCTGGCCCGCTGTCCGACCCGCGCAAGGCCTTCCTGACCTGGCCGCCGAGCTCGTCCCGCATGCTCCTCGCGCTGGTCTTGATCAGCCAGCGCTGGATCTCGCTGGTCAGGCCCGCGGCGCGCTGCTCCCACGAGTCGCCGGGATCGCCGCCCTGCCGATCGCCGGCCGGGCGCCCCTTTCCCTGCTGACCTCCGTCAGACGGCCCGGTCATATGCCACCACCACCCTCGCCCGCGACCTGCGCCACCCGGCTCCTCAGCCCCTTCAGGGCCGTGTCGATGATCGTCTTCTCGGCTCGCCGCTTCAGCAGGCCGATCATCGGTATCGCCAGGCCGACCGCGAGCTCGTAGGTCACCTTAGTCGCGCCGCCGGCCTCTGCCAGCAGGTACGCACCCGACATCTCCGAAATCGCGGCACCGCGTTCGGCGAGCTCCCAGCGGACCCCGTCGTCACCCTGCCAGGCATAGCCCAGGACGTAGCTGTCCTTGATCACCCCGGCGTCGATGGTGAACCGTACCCGCTCGGCCAGGCCGCCGGGATCGGCCTGCAGCACCTCGGCTGCTCGCACGCCCGAGGCCCACTGCGGGTACGCGCCAAAGTCCGCGATTACCGCCATGATGACCGACCGCGGCGCCTCGATCGTCATGGTCGAGCTAGTCTTGTCGGCCACTCTCGGAGCGTACCGCGCTGGTCGGCTAGACGACGCCGCCAGCGGCGCCGGCTACCACTCGAGCACGTACGGGGTGCCGCTGGCCCGGAAGTGACCGACGTTCACGCACTGCGTGCCGCCGATCGTCAGCCGGTCCACCAGCGGCTGATGGACGTGGCCGAACAGCAGGTAGCGCGGCTGGGTCCGGCGCACCGCGTCGAGCAGTGCCTGGCTGCCGCGTTCCATCCGGCGAGCGACGGTGTCGAAGAGCAACTCGGGCACCTCGGGCGGGATGTGGGCGCAGAGGACGTCAACCGTGCCGACCGCCTCGACCTTGGCGGCGAACACGTCGTCGTCGAGCTCGTTCGGCGTCCGGTAGACCGAGCGGAGACCGCCCCCGACGAATCCGAACGTCAGCCCCCCGATCTCGGCGCGGTCGCCGTCCAGCACCCGGTGCCCGGCACGCAGATGGCCGTCCCACATTCGCGGGATGTCCACGTTGCCGTAGGTGAGGTAGGCCGGCGTCGGCATGGCCTCGAACAGCTCGGCGTACTGCGAGGACACAGCGGCGTTGATCGTGGCCGCCGGCTCGCCAGGCAGCGTGGCCCACAGCTTAGACGACAGCGCCCGCGCCGCGTCGAACTGCTGCGCCGTCCGCAGGGCGATGAACTCCCCCGCCGCTTCGGCGCCGAACAGGTCGGCGAAGATCCCCTGCGAGTGGTCCGCGTAGTCGAGGAAGAGCAGCAGGTCACCGAGGCAGATCAGCGCGTCGGCGCCGTCACCGGCCCGCCGCAGCGCATCGGTCCTGCCGTGCACATCGCTGACCACATGGACCCGCATTGACCAACAATAAGCAGATCATCAGAGCCGGGCCAGGGCGTGCCTGGCGGATCTTGGCGGACGCGGCCGCCCCACCGAAGAACGCCCAGAAGCGCCCAGGGCCACCCGCGCCCGGTCCTTGCGGATACGCGCGATACCGTCCAGCTAGGACCGGCCAGCTAGGACCGGGAATCACGACGGCGAAGCCGGCGAGGAGGCCCCCTTGCGCGAGTTCAACATTCCCGCACTGGTCGACGTGCCAGCCACGGCTACCCTCACCGACGTCGTCGCGGACCGCGCGAGCCGCGCACCAGGCACCGTGATCATGCGCAGGCGCGAGGCGGAGAACCAGTGGGTCGACGTGACCGCGCGCCAGTTCAGCGACGAGGCACGCGCCCTGGCGAAGGGCCTGATGGCGGCGGGAATCCAGGCCGGCGACAGGGTAGGCCTGATGTCGCGCACGAGCTATGAGTGGACGCTCGTCGACTACGCGCTGTGGACGGCGGGCGCGGTCACCGTCCCGGTCTACGAGACGTCGTCGGCCGAGCAGGTCCAGTGGATACTCTCGGACTCGGGCGCGCGCGGCGTCTTCGCCGAGACCGTTGCCCATGCCGCGACGATCACCAGCGTCAAGAGCGAGCTGCCCGACCTGGAGAACATCTGGCTGATCGACATGGTCGGGGTGGTCACGGCCGGCGGTTCCGGCGTCGCCGACGACGAGCTTGACCGGCGGATGGCAGGCAGGACGGCCGACGACCTGGCCACGATCGTCTACACCTCGGGCACCACGGGGCGGCCGAAGGGCTGCGAGCTGACCCACCGCAACCTGCTGTCCGGCGGCCGCAACGCGGTCCAGGGCGCGCTGCACGAGCTGTTCAGCATCGAGGGGTCGTCGACCCTGCTGTTCCTCCCGCTGGCGCACTCGTTCGCCAGGATCATCCAGGTCGCCTGCATCGAGGGCGGCGCGGTCGTCGAGCACTGGCCGGACGCGTCGACGCTGGCCCGAGGCCTGCGTGAGGTCAGGCCGGTGTTCCTGCTCGCGGTGCCGCGGGTCTTCGAGAAGGTGTACAACTCCGCCCAGCAGCAGGCCTCGGCCAGCGCAGTGAAGAGCCGCATCTTCCGCGCGGCCGCGGAAACCGCGATCGCCTGCAGCAGGGCCGTCGCCGCGGCGCCGCCCGGGCCGGGCGGTGCCTCCGGCCGCGGCCTCGGCGCGGGCCTGCGGCTGCGCCACGCGGTCTTCGACCGCCTGGTGTACGGCAAGCTCAGGGCCGCCGTCGGCGGCCGGATCCAGTACGCGGTGTCCGGCGGCGCGGCGCTCGAGGACCGGCTCGGGCACTTCTTCCGCGGGGCCGGCATCACCGTGCTCGAGGGCTACGGCCTGACCGAGACCTCCGCGGCCGCGGTCGTGAACCGACCGAGCCGAAACAAGATCGGCACGGTTGGCCTGCCGATCCCCGGCACCACCGTGCGGATCGCCGACGACGGCGAGATCCTGATCCGCGGCCCGGTGGTCTTCCGCGGCTACTGGCGCAACCCGCAGGCCACCGCCGAGGCGCTCGACGCGGACGGCTTCTTGCACACCGGTGACATCGGCTCGCTCGATGACGAGGGGTTCCTGGCCGTGACCGGCCGCAAGAAGGAACTCATCGTCACGGCGGGCGGCAAGAACGTCGCCCCCGCGGTGCTCGAAGACCGGCTCAGGGCTCATCCGCTGATCAGCCAAACCATGGTCGTCGGCGACAACCGGCCATTCATCGCCTGCCTGCTCACTCTGGACCCGGACGCGTTCGACTCCTGGAAGCGGCAGCACGGCAAGCCGCACGACGCCACGGTGGCCGACCTGGCGGCCGACGCCGAGCTGAACTCCGAGTTGCAGGCCGCGGTCGATGACGCCAACAAGGCCGTCTCGCGGGCCGAGTCGATCCGCAAGTTCCGCATCCTGGACTACGACTTCACCGAGGAGAGCGGGCACCTGACCCCGTCGCTGAAGGTCAAGCGAAGCGTCGTCAGCAGGGACTATGCCGACGAGATCGAGAAGCTGTACGCCTGAGGGCGGCCGCGGCCCGGGCCGGCCCCGGGCCCGCCGGCCGGGACCTCAGCCGGCCCGGACCTCAGCCGGCCAGGATGTCGGCCAGCCGCCCGGCCACGATGTCCCAGCGCCACTCCCGGTCCACCCAGGCCACGCCCTTCTCCCCCATCGTCGCCGCGCCGTCCCGGTCGCGCAGCAGCCGGACGAGCCTGTCGGTTAGCGCGGCCTCGTCGCGACCGCCCACGACATAGCCGGTCTCGCCGGGCAGGATCGCGTCCGGCGCGCCGCCCGAGTCGCCGCCGACGACCGGCAGGCCCGTGGCCGACGCCTCCAGGTAGACGATGCCGAGACCTTCCACGTCCAGGCCGCACCGCCTGGTACGGCACGGCATCGCGAAGACGGTGCTCGCGTCGTAGTAGGCGGGCAGATCCTCCCATGGCACGGACCCGGCGAAGACCACCGACTCGGTCAGCCGCTCGCGCCGGACGAGCGCGCGCAGCCTTCCCGCGTACGGGCCGTCACCGACCAGCAGCAGGACCGGTTCGCGCGCCGTTCCGCCGTCATCCTGCCCCGCCTCCGGCCGCCGCGCCGGTCGCCCCGCCGGCCCGCCGCGCAACTCGGCGCGCACCTTCGGCCAGACGCGGATCAGCGTGTCCTGCCCCTTCCGCGGCACCATGCGGGAGACGCACAGGACCACCGGCGCCTGCGCGGCGATGCCAAGCCTGGCCCTGATCGCGGCCCCGCCGGCACCGGGCCGGAACGACTCGTTGTCCACGCCGGGGGCCAGCCGGACCAGCCGGCCGGCCGCCGCCGGAGTCAGCACCCCGGCCAGCCGGATCCTGAAGTACTCCCCGAGATAGGTCAGCACGTCGACATGCTCGCCTATTCTCCGCAACAAAGCCCGCGCGCCGGGCAGCGCCGCCCAGCCGGCCTCGTGCCCGTGGGTCAACGCGACGATCCGGCGGGCTCCTGCCCGGCGCAGCGCCGGCGCGAGCAAGCCGAGCGGCGCGGCGGCGCCGAACAGGACGCTGTCGCAGCCGTGCTCGGCCAGGATCGCCGTGGCCCGCCTCGCGACGGACGGGACCGGGAGCATCAGCGAGGTCGGGTGCCTGACCACAGGGAACGGCTGCCTCGCGTCGAACTCGGCCGCACCTTCCCAGGCCGGCGCGTACACGACGACCTGCCCGGGCGGCAGCCGCGTCGCGAGCGCGTGCACGAACGACTGGATGCCGCCGCTGCGCGGCGGGAAGTCGTTGGTGATGATCAGGACCTTGGGCATATCGATGGTTACCTTACCGACCGGCGTCACTGCCGCAGATCGAACTCCCAGCCCGGGACGTACTCGGCGGTCGTAAGACCGAGTCGCTGGCAGGCCTCCAGCCGGTCCGGCCCGTCTCCCCAGGAGTGGACGGTGACCGCGGGCGTCTGAACGGCCGCCATCGCGGCCCGGAGCAGGATGGCATAGCCGGCCGCGTCCCGGTACTCCGCGACCAGGCCGGGGGCGTCGATCAGCCCGTCGGCCGGCTCGACCCGGCAGATGCCGACCGTCCGGCCGTCCCGCCGCAGGCCCAGCGTGACCGTGCCGGGCGCCAGGTCGGGCGGCCACTGCCCCGGCGTCTTGTGTCCCCATTGACCGCGGAACGCCGCCGCGCACAACTCGGCGGAATCCTCCTGTGCCGACAGGGGCGCGACGTCCCGGGCGGATCCTGGTTCCCGAGGCCGGTCGTCCCCGGCGGCGGAGGCCGCGCTGGCTTGCTCGTCAGACGGTCCGGCCGCAGCGCGGCCGGACCGGCCCGTTAGCCTGCGGTATCCCCACTGCCGGCCGAACCCGAGTGCCGTCAGGTCAGCCGGGCCGTGCGCCCAGGCGACGTCCGACCCGGCTTCGCGCGCGGCGGCCAGCAGCGACTCGGCCTCGGTGACGTCCGCGACGACGGCCTCGGCCACCGTCCTGCCGTCGGCGCTCAGGCTGAAGACGATGTCGGGTGACGGCATGCCGACGCCTTTCCTTCGTCATGGCCGCCCGCCGCGGCCTGCGCGCCGGTGCGCGGGCCGCCCGCGTGCGCGGCCCGCTACGGCCGGACCGCTCCGTCCAGTTCGGACAGATACCAGCCAGAGAGCGCCACCTTCTCGACGTTCGCGCCGGGCAGCGGCGCGTCGATCAGGTACCCGCCGCCGACATAGATGCCGACGTGCGAGTTACCCGCGAAGCCGAGGATGTCGCCGGGCTCCAGGTAGCTCCTCGTGAACGCTCCGGAAGAGGTGTGCAGCGGCACCGCCGGCAGCGAGCCCATCTGGTCATAACTAACCCTCGGGATCGAGATCCCCGCGTACGACCACGCCGCACTGGTCAGGCCCGAGCAGTCGAACCCGGCGCTGCACGGTCCGGTGCCGCCGAATACATACGGGCAGCCAATCTGGTTGTAGGCGAAGGCAACAGCCCGCTCGGCCTGCGTCGAGGTAGGCCCGTTGTACTGGCCACCGCCACCGCCACCGCCGCCTCCGGGTCCTGTCCCCGTCTGCTGCGGCGGCGTAAGCTTCGCCAGCAGCGTTACCTGCTGTTGCTTCAGCGTCTTGAGCGCCGAGAGCCGCTTGGCCATCGAGTGCTTGAGCTGCAAGATCCCCGCCCTGGCCCGGGTCGCGGACTGCTGGGCGCCCAGTAGCTGGCGGCTGGCGGCGCGATACCGGTCGATCTGGGAGCTGTTGGCGATCGACAGCTCGGTCAGGATCGAAGACTGGCCGAGCACCTGCTGGGGTGACTCCGAGGTCAGCAGCGCGACCGCCGAGTCCGCGTCGCCCTGCTCGTAGGCCACCGCGGCGAGCCTGCCGATCTGGCGGCGCATCGCCTCGAAGCCCTTGCGGTATCTCGCGGTCTCCTTGTTCAGCACGTTAAGCCGCTGGTTGGCCACCGAGAGCTGCTGCAGTACCTGGTCGAACTGCTGGCCGAGACGGCTTGACTTGGCTTCGATGTGAGCGAGCCTGGCCTTGACCTGCGTCACCGTCGGCTGCGGCAGCGCGACGGCCGACCCGCCGATGCCGACGACGGCGCCGGCGGTAGCTAGGCCGACGACGATCAGCCCGCCGCGCCTCAGCCGGGACGCGGCTCCGGCGGCCGGACGGCCGCCCGCCACCCGGTGCTCACGAACGGCATCTCCAGCGCCGGTACGGTTGCGACGACTAACGACCCTGCGAACTGCCAACGGCATACGCACGAGCGAGCCACGCTCCTTCTTCGACCGTTCGCCTGCCGAGTCGGCATACGGGCCCGGGCTGTGGCACCACCCGCCGGTACTGGCCGCAGGCCAGTCCGATGCACCTCGGGCTTCGCTCGCCTCAGCCTCAGCGGCTGCACTCGCGACCGCCCTGGGGGCTCCCGGTTCGCCATCCGGCCTCTTAGCCGGATCTGAACTCGGTAGCGGCCTCTCGCCGCCGCTCGATGCGGCTGCCAAGCGATCGGCTTGCTCAGCCACACTAGTGAGAGCGGGTAGCGCATTCAACCACTTCGCGCAGTCTGGCATCACTTTTACTCCTGGCCACACGCCTGCCAGCGCCGATTGTCCCCTGCCTGCGGTCCCGGCGCGCGGTCCCGGCGCGCGGTCCCGGCGTGGCGGCCGCGGGCTCCCGGCCGGTGTCAGTGCCTGGCCATAGCGTGGCCTTGTGAGCGCACCGGCACTGTCGCGGCCACCGCTGGCCGCCGACCACCAGGACGCCGACCACGCGGCCCCCGGCCAGCACCGTGCCGGCGACCACCGTGCCAGCGAGCACCGTGCCAACCGGCAGGGCGCCGGCCAGGTCGGCGGCGAGCTGAACGGCCGCCTGCTGCCCGGGCTGCTGCCGGCCGCGCCGTTCCTGCCCGCTGGCGACCTGGTCGTGGTGGACGTCGAGACCACCGGCTGGCTGGCCGACGCGGCGAGCATCACCGAGATCGGGGCGGTCAGGCTCAGCCCAGGCCGGCCGATGGCCGAGTTCTCCGCCCTGGTCAATCCGGGCGCGCCGATCCCGCCCGATATCACCGCGCTCACCGGCATCACCGACGCCATGGTCGGTGCCGCGCCGCCGATCGCCGAGGTGCTGCCCGGGTTCCTCAGTTTCGCCGGCGGCGCCGTGATGGTCGCGCACAACGCGCCGTTCGACGTCGGCTTCCTCACCGCGGCCTGCCAGGACTGCGGCCTCGACTGGCCGCCGCGCGCGGTCATCGACACGGCGGTGCTCTCGCGGATGCTACTGAGCCCGGCGGAGGTCTCCGACCACAAGCTGGCGACGCTCTCCGGTCACTTCGGCGCGCGGACCGGGCCGTGCCATCGCGCGCTGGCCGATGCCAGGGCGACCACCGCGGTGCTCGCGGGCCTGCTCGGGCTGCTTGCCCGGGGCCCGCGGCCCGCGGCCGGACCGCCGACCTACCGGCCTCCCACGACCGCCAGCCAGGTACCGGCGGCTCACGGCCCGGGGCCGAGCCGCTACGATATCGCCGCAGCCGGGGTGCGGACTCCGAGGGTAGGGGAGGCGGCTATGGTCACCGCGATAGTCCTGATCAAGACCGATATCGCGAGCATTCCTGAAACAGCGCAGGCCATCGCGCAGATCAAGCAGGTCAGCGAGGTCTACTCGGTGACCGGCGAATTCGACCTCGTCGCCATGGTCCGGGTGCGGGGCCACGACGAACTCGGCGACGTCATTCCCGGGACGCTGAACAAGGTCCCCGGCGTGACGCACACCGAGACGCATATCGCGTTCCGCACGTACTCGCGGCACGACCTCGACGCCGCGTTCTCGCTCGGCTACCCCGAGCCGGCCTAGCTCGCCAGCCGCCTGCTTGCCTGCACCCACCGGTCGAGCAGGGTCGCCGCCGCACCGGAGTCGACTGCGTCGGCCGCCCTGGCGTATCCGTCGGCTAGCGCCTGCGGCAGCCGCGCGGGCTCAGCCGCCCCGGACTCGGCGACCAGCGCGGCGGCGGCGTTCAGCAGCACCGTGTCCCGCACCGCGCCCTGCTCGCCCGCGAGCACGGCGCGCACGACGGCAGCGTTGTGCGCCGGATCGCCGCCGCGCAGGTCAGCAGGGTCGCAGCGGGGAACGCCGATCGCCGCGGGGTCCAACCTGGTGTCGAAGACCTGACCGTCGCGCACGACCCAGACGCTGGACGGCGCGGTGGTCGTCAGCTCGTCGAGCCCGTCGTCGCCGTGGAAAACGAGCGCCGAGCAGCCACGCGCCGCCAGCACTCCGGCCAGCACCGGACCCATCCGCGCGTCGGCGACGCCGACCGCGAGCGCGTGCGGCCGGGCCGGGTTCGCGACCGGACCGAGGAAGTTGAACACAGTCGGCACGCCGAGCTCACGGCGGGGCCCGGCCGTGTGCCGCAGCGCCGGGTGGTACAACGGCGCGAACAGGAAGACCACGCCGATCTCCTGGGCCAGTTTCTCGGTCGCCGCCGGCGGCAGGTCGATCACCACGCCGAGCGCCTCGAGCACGTCGGCGGCGCCGCACGCGGACGACGCCGCGCGGTTGCCGTGCTTCACGATCCGCGCGCCGGCGGCGGCCGCCACGATCGCCCCCATCGTGGAGATGTTCACGGTGCGGGCCCGGTCGCCGCCGGTGCCGACGAGATCGGTCAGCCGGCCGGGGATGCTGAGCGGCGCGGCGAGGCGGAGCATCGCCGACGCCAGGCCGTCGACTTCCTGCGGCGTCTCGCCCTTCATTCGCAGCGCCACGCCGAAGCCCGCGATCTGGGCCGGCGTCGCCGCGCCCTCCATGATCTCGCCCATCGCCCAGGCGGCCGCCTCGGTGGTCAGCGACTCACCCTTGATGAGCTGGCCGAGCAGCGCTGGCCAGGAGCTAGCAGTGTCCATCGCGCTTCCTCGGGTTCGGATCGCGGGTGAGTCGTCGTGCCTGCGCCGTCACTGACTTGGCCGATCCCGCTCAGGCGGACGCCGCGGCGGCTTCGGCGGCCCGCTGGCGCATCAGCCCGGCCAGCGCGCCGGCCAGCGCCGCCGGGTCGATCGGATGGCTCACCACCGCGTCGGCGCGCGACCAGGTGGCCAGCCAGCCGTCGTCAGGACGGCCGATGATGAGCAGCACGGGCGGGCAGTCGAACACCTCGTCCTTGGCCTGCCGGCACACGCCCATGCCGCCGGCCGGCTGGGCCTCGCCGTCCAGCACCATGACCTCGGCACCGCCGGCGTCGAGCAGCCGGATCAGCGCCGGATGGGTAGCCACCTCGATCACCTCGGCCTCGGGCACGTCGGATGCGGGGCGCCTGCCGATGGCCAGCCGGATGCGGGCTCTGGTGTCCGCGTCATGGCTATACACGACAACTTTCATAACTGGATGCTACCGACCCTGCCGCCCCCGGGGAGCGACCCCCGGACCCCTGATTCGGGGGTCGCGGCGCGTTCCCCTACCGGGTGTCGTAATAATGGGCGCGTGACGACAGCACCGGAGCTGGCGGTGATGCCGCGTACCCCCGCCAGCCGGCCCAACCTGGTCAGCGTCGGGACGATCGTATGGTTGTCTTCCGAACTGATGTTCTTCGCGGCCCTGTTCGCGATGTACTTCACGATCAAGTCGGTGGACACCGGCCTGGGGCAGCCCTGGCCGCAGGCGACGCTGGACTATCCGCTCGCCACCGCCAACACCCTGGTGCTGATCGCGTCGAGCGTGACCTGCCAGCTTGGCGTGTTCGCCGTCGAGCGCGGCCAGATCTCCCGGCTGGGGTCGATCTTCGACTTCCGTCGCTGGGGGCTGCGCGAGTGGTACGTGCTGTCGTTCATCATGGGCCTGTACTTCGTGTCCGGCCAGGGCTACGAGTACCTGGACCTGATCTTCAAGCAGCACCTGACGCTGGCCTCCAGCAACTACGGCTCGGTGTTCTTCCTCACGACCGGCTTCCACGGCCTGCACGTCAGCGGCGGGCTGATCGCGTTCCTGTTCCTGCTCGGGCGCACCTACGCGGCCAAGCGGTTCACCCTTGAGCAGCAGACCAGCGCGATCGTGGTGTCGTACTACTGGCACTTCGTCGACGTCGTCTGGATCGGGCTGTTCACCACCATCTACCTACTCCCCCTGACCGGAAAATAAGGATCGCAGTGAGACCGACCACCGCCCGGCGCCGGCACCCAGCCGCTGGCTACGCCGTTGTCCTGCTCGGCCTGCTGCTGGCGGGCGTCGGCTATGCCGCGGTTACCGGCGTCGGCGCCGCCTCGGCCGCATCGCACAGCGTTGCCGGGCAGGCGCAGGTCTCCGAGGGCCGGGCCATCTTCCTGCAGGAGTGCTCGAGCTGCCACGGCCAGTTCGCCCAGGGCCAGCCCGGAGTCGCGCCGAGCCTGATCGGCGTCGGCGCCGCGGCCGTCGACTTCCAGGTCAGCACGGGCCGCATGCCGTCCAAGGAACCAGTCGCCGAGCAGCCGCGCAAGCGAGTGACCCTCAAGCCGCAGCAGATCCACGCCCTGGCCTCCTACATTGCCTCACTGGGCGGCGGCCCGACGATCCCCACCAGCGCCGATGTCAGCCAGGCCGGCGCGAGCCCGGGGATTGGCCAGCAGCTTTTCGTGGCCGACTGCGCGCAGTGCCACAACTTCGTCGGCGCCGGCGGTGCGCTGACCTACGGCAAGTACGCGCCCCCGCTCACCCAGTCCACGCCGAGGCAGATGTTCGAGGCCATGCTCACCGGCCCCGAGGCGATGCCGGTCTTCAACAACACCACGATCACCCCGCAGCAAAAACGCGACGTCATCGCGTACATCGCCCAGACCCGGGCCGAGCCCAACCCCGGCGGGTTCAGCCTGGGCCGGGTCGGGCCCGTCACCGAAGGGCTGGTCGTCTTCCTCGGCCTGCTGATGTTCATGGTGCTCGCGGCGCTGTGGATCACTGCGAAGCACGGGAAGGCCCATGACTGACTCGACCGCCGGCCCGCAGCCAGGCGACTACCAGCCGACCGGCGATCTGTTCGCCGACCTGGAAGCCGGCACTCCAGCCGGTGACGCGCCGGCCCAGTCGCGGCACCGCGTGATCGGCACGCCGGCGCCGGCCGAGGCCAGGTCGATGCTCGGCACGCCGGCACCGGGATCGGCGGGCGGCCCGCCGCTGCCGCGCCAGCGCGAGCTGCCCGCCGATCCGGCCGACATGCCTGCCGCCAAGCGCGCCGAGCGCGTGGTGGTGGCGTGCTTCCTGATCGCGACCCTGGCCGGCCTCGGCTTCATCGCCGCCTACCTGATCTTCCCCGTGCACTCGGTCACCCGCGTGCTGTACTCGAACCTGGCGCTCGGCGCGACGATGGCACTGTCGTTCCTGGCCCTGGGCGCCGGGGCCGTGTTCTGGGTGCGCCGGCTGATGCCGTGGGTCGAGCTGACCGAGGCGCGCAAACCGCTCAGGTCGAGCCCGCCGGACCGGGCGGCGTTCGCCGAGACCTTCTCCGAGGGCGCCGAGGCGAGCCAGTTCGTCAAGCGCCCGATGGTGCGGCGGTCGCTGATCGCCGCCACGGTCCCGGTGGCGCTGGCGCCGATCCTCCTGCTCCGCGACATGGGGCCGCTCCCGCGCAAGAGCCTCAACCACACGGTCTGGCGGCCCCGCCTGCGGCTGCTCAACTACGGCGCCAACACGCCGATCAGGCCCGGCGACTTCAGCTCGCCGGGCGGCATGATCACGGTGGTCCCCGACGGGTTTCAGGACGACTTCAACGCCCTGGCCAAGGCCGCGGTGATCATCATCAAGTTCGCGCCCGGGCAGATCGAGTTCACGCCGAAGCAGAGCCCGGTGCCCGGCAAGGTCGTCGAGAACTGGACCGTCGACAACATCGTGGCGTACTCGAAGATATGCACGCACGTCGGCTGCCCGGCGGCGCTGTACGAGCAGACGACGCACCACATTCTCTGCCCGTGTCACCAGTCCACCTTCGACGCCACCCGCGGCGCGCAGGTGATCTTCGGTCCGGCCACCCGTGCGCTGCCGCAGCTTCCGATGGCCACCGACGCCGAGGGTTACCTGGTGGCCAGGCACGACTTCACCGAGCCGGTGGGCCCGAGTTACTGGGAGCGGGGACCGTCCACATGAGCATCGACAAGGCACTGTCCGGCACCGGAAGCTGGCTGGACGACAGGTTCCGCGGCGCCAAGGGGTTCAGGACCGCTTTCCGCAAGATCTTCCCCGACCACTGGACGTTCCTGCTCGGCGAGATCGCCCTGTACTCGTTCGTCATCCTGCTGCTGACGGGCACCTTCCTGGCGCTGTTCTTCAAGCCAAGCATGACCGACGTCGTCTACCACGGCACCTACGTCAATCTCGACGGCGTGCACATGAGCGAGGCCTACGCCTCGACGCTGCGGATCAGCTTCGACGTCCGGGGCGGCCTGCTGATGAGGCAGATCCACCACTGGGCCGCCGACCTGTTCGTGGCCGCGATCCTCGCGCACATGCTGCGGATTTTCTTCACCGGCGCATACCGCAAGCCGCGCGAGGTCAACTGGCTGATCGGCATCGTGATGTTCACCCTCGCGCTGCTCGAGGGCCTGTTCGGCTACTCGCTGCCCGACGACCTGCTGTCCGGGGCCGGCCTGCGGATCACCCAGGGCGTGCTCCAGTCGGTCCCCGTCGTCGGCACCTACCTGTCGTTCTTCCTGTTCGGCGGGCAGTACCCCGGGCACTCCATCATCCCGCGGATGTACATCCTGCACGTGCTGCTGATTCCCGGCCTGTTCCTCGCGCTGATCGGCGCGCACCTGTTCATCATGTGGCACCAGAAGCACACCCAGATGCCCGGCAAGGGCCGGACGAACACGAACGTCGTCGGCGCGCCGTTTTACCCGTACTTCGTGGCCAAGACCGGGGCGTTCTTCTTCTTCGTCTTCGCCGCGGTGGCGCTGGCCGGCACCTTCGCCCAGATCAACCCGATCTGGATCTACGGCCCCTACAACCCGCTGGCCATCTCGGCGGGCTCCCAGCCCGACTTCTACATGGGCTTCCTCGAGGGCTCGCTGCGGATGATGCCGGCCTGGCAGTGGGTGATCTTCGGGCACACGTTCGCGTTCAATGTGTTCATCCCCGCGCTCTTGCCGCTTGGCCTCATCCTGACCGGCGCCGCATTCTGGCCGTTCCTCGAGCAATGGATCACGGGCGACAAACGCGAGCACCACATAAACGACCGGCCGAGGAACGCTCCGACCAGGACGGCCCTGGGCATGGCCTCCGTCGCGTTCTACGGCGTCCTCTGGGCGGAAGGCGCCAACGACGTGCTCGCCGAGCACTTCGACGTCCCGCTGTACACGGTCACCGAGATCGCGCGGGTCGCCGTCTTCGCCGTCCCGATCCTGGCCTACATCATCACCAAGCGGATCTGCCTCGGCCTGCAGCGCAAGGACCTGCACCTGCTCGAGCACGGCGTCGAGACCGGGATCATCAGGCAGCTTCCGAGCGGCGAGTTCATCGAGGAAACCAGGCCGCTCGACGAGGAAGCCCTGGCCAAGCTGACCAGGCCGGAGCCGCTGCCGCTGCCCGCGGGCCGCGGTGACGGCACCGAGGACGTCCCGCCTCCAGGGATGCGCCGCGGCCTCGGCCGCGCCAAAGCCAGGCTGAACAATGTCCTCGCCGAGAGCGTCCCGATGAACGGCCACGGCGACGGGCACGGACCCGACGGGCACGGTGCCGACGGCGAGCCGATGCAACCGGCCATCGGGTCGCCCGAGCCCGAGGCAGCCGACACCGCCGGCGGCTCAGACCGGGACGGGTAACCTGAGCCGACCCGGTGCACGCGGTCGACGGTCTGCAGACAGCGGGCGCTGGCGCGACCCGGTCCTGGGTGCGCGCCAGCGCCCTGGTCGACTGGTCAGTTGACGCAGCTTGGAACCGTTGCGAACGGCTGGCAGTTGAAGACCGTGTTGCCGACGATGAGGCTGTTCACCACGGCGATGGTACCGCTCGGTCCCTCCCAGATTCCGCCGCCGACCGGCGCCGTGTTCATGAGCACGAACGAGTTCTCCAGGAAGGCCCGGCCGTTGTTGTCCAGGCCGCCGCCCCGCAGCAGCGCGGCGTTGAGCTGGATCCTCGTCCCGGCGATGCGCGTCGACGCGGAACTGGCGGCGTAGATGCCGCCGCCCGCCACGGCCCGGTTCTGGAGCACGAACGACGCGCCGACGAACGCGGCGCCATCGTTGCAGAGTCCGCCGCCGGTCACCCTCGCGAAGTTCCCCGCCACGGTGTCGCTGGTCAGAGCGACCCGACCGAAGTTGCGCAGCCCGCCGCCGGACCCCAGAGTAGCGGCGTTGTCGTTCACGAAGCTCTGGCCGATCGTGCCGGCCGCGCCAGTGGCCAGCGTGATGCCGCCGCCGACGACCGCGGTGTTGTGCTTGACTGAGCTGCTGCTCGCCATGAGCGTGGCGAGCGAGCCCGCGTAGATGCCACCCCCCGACACCGCCCTGCAGTTGACGACGGCGCTGTGATCCAGGGTGAGCGTGCTGCTGGTCGGTGTCATGCCGGTGAAGGTGGCCAGCAGGCAGCCGCCGCGGGCGGCGTTGCCGAGCAGGCCGCTCGTCTGTCCGCCGGACACGGTAATTCCCTGGATCGTCAGGCTGGCCGGGTTTCCTGCCGACCCGGCGACCTCGAGAATGCGGAACTTCGCCACAGACGAGCGCTGAATGGTGGTGTTGCTGCCGATCAGCGTCACGGTCTTCCTGACGATCGGCAGGCCATTAGCGCCCTCGGAAAGGGACGTGTTGTCCGCCGCCGTCAGCGTGTACGTGCAGTTCGAGGCGAGCACGATGGTCGAAGGGCCGCCGAGGTTGGCGGCGATGATGGCGGCCTTCAGGCCGGCGACATCGCCGCAGGCGATGTTCACCGTGCCAAGAGCCGGCGCGGCGTCGGCGGCCGTTGCCGCGGCCGTCACGGCGATCAGCCCGGACGCCAGCGCCGACGCGCCGATCATTCCCCGAAGAATGCGTTTACGCATGCGTTCCCCGTCACTTGAGTAACACTCAGTGAACGCATTGTTACTCATCGAGACGGGGGATGTTCGTCAGACGCGGGGTGTGTCGGAGTGATTCGGCTCCGCGGCTCACTCCCGGACCGGATCGCCGCCTGTCCACAGCGGCTCGGGGATCCGCATGCCGAGGTCGGTGCCCCAGGTGTTGCGGTAGGCGACCTCGTGCACCGGGCGCCTGGGCGCCACGCCCCAGCGGCCCGTCGGGTAGCCGAACGAGACGCAGCAAGCCATCTCCCAG
>DASPZH010000011.1:0-7138 GCA_035636335.1 Streptosporangiaceae bacterium | reverse complement strand
ACGCTGCTCAGCGTAGTCGTGCCGGTGCATGGCGTCCGGCGATACCTGACCGAGTGCCTGGACTCCCTGCTCGGCGCGCCGGGCGGCGCGCCGGGCGACGCCCGGCCCGCCCAGCCGGCCGGGATCGAGGTGATCGCCGTCGACGACGCGTCACCGGACGAGTGCGGTCAGCTTCTCGACGAGCGGTCCGGCCTGGACCGACGGCTGACCGTGGTCCACCTGGACCGGCCTGGCGGCCCAGGCAATGCCAGGAACGCGGGCCTGGCCAGGGCGACCGGCAGGTACGTGTGGTTCGTCGATGGCGACGACCTCGTCTCGCCCGGGGCGCTTGCCAGCGTCACGGGCAGGCTCGCCAGCGAGCATCCTGACCTGCTTCTCATCGACTACGAAGAGCTCTACCCGGACGGCGGCACGCGGCCGAGCCAGGGCCGCGGGCTGCTGCGCTCCGCGCCGCCCGGCCTGTTCTCGCTCGCCGACGCGCCGCAGCTAACCGGCCTGACCATGACGGCGTGGAGCAAGGTGTTCCGCCGCGAGTTTCTGGTCGCGCTCGGCGAGCCGTTCCGGCCCGGTATTCACGAGGACATCCCGGTGAGCTGCGCAGCGCTGCTGGCCGGCCGGCTGAGCGCGCTGGATGAGGTCTGCTACTCATACCGGCGGTCCAGGCCAGGGTCGTTCATGGCCACGACGAGCAGCGCCCACGAGAACGTGTTCGACGCCTACCGTGACGTGCTGGGCATGCTGGCCAAGCTGGTGGAGGCCGGCGACCCGGTGGCCACGCCCGCCGTGCAGTCGGCCATGTTCGAGCGGGCGATCTCGCACTACGCCGCGGTCCTGGAGACGACGGGTCCCGGGGTCGCGCGGGCCGGCCGTGCCGGGCTGGTGCTGCGGAACGAGCGCAGGCGGTTCTTCGACCGGATGCACGCGGACTACCAGCGCTACCGGCCCTCCGGATACCGCCGTCCCGCCGGACTGCGCGGTGTCAAGTTCCGCCTGATCGAGCGCGACGCGTACTGGGCCTACGAACTGCTCGAGCCGGTCAACAAGGCGAGAGTGGCGATGCGCCGGGCAGCCGGCGCATCGCGGCCGGCCCACGGCCGCGGCGGGTTCGGGGACTGACCCAGCGCCGGTCATGTTGGCCTTTGACCGGTTCCCCGGCTGTGAACCCTTTCCCGGGTTTCGAGGTTTGCCCGCCCGCCGATCGGTAACCTGGCCTTGGCTGAGCCTCGTGCCAGCGGGCGGTCGTCCCGGCCCCCGCGGCCGGGGCACGGGAGCTGCCGGCGCAGGCAGCCACCAGCCGACCAGTCGTAGGCCCCGCTGTGTCGGCCGGTGCTGGGGAGCCAGGTCCTCGGAAGCGATGTTGCACGGAGGGTGTTGGCGAATGCGGCATATTACCGGTTTCCTACTGGCCCTGATCCTGTCGGCGGCACTGTTCTTCGGCGGCGGCTGGGGAGTCGCCAAGTTCTCCGCGATGCAGGCGGGCAGCGGAACACAGACCGTCTCCGCGTGGACGAGCCCGCACGGCGCGCTTCCGCTGGCGGCGCTGCTCGGCACCGGGCTGCTGCTCGGCATCATGCTCGCGGCGCGTCCGGTGTCCGCGCTGGCCCCCGGGCTGCCCGGGCTCGTGCTGCTTGGCTGGTCGGCGCTCGTGCTGCTGCGCGGCAAGCAGGGGCTCAGCTATGTGCCGCTGCCAGGCAGCCACTACGCGGCCGGTTTCACCAGCCTGCTCTCCAGCGGCACGCTCGCGTTCGCGGGCGCGGTGATGATCATTCCGCTGTTCATGCCGTCCAGGTGGCTCAGCGGTGTGGCCGAGGTCGAGGAGTTCGATGACGACTTTTCGACCTCCGCCGCGCTCGGCCTGGTGCCCTGAGGGCGTTGCGCATCATCTGGCTGCGCAGGCCGCGGGCCAGGCGACTGAGCGAGTTCGTGTCCGTCCAGGCGGCCCATGACCTGAGCTACGCCGAGGTCGGCGCGACCAGGGGAACGCTGCCGCCCGGCTACGTTCATGACCACGAGTCGATCGACATCGGGCCGTTCGACCGGGCCGGATTTGACCGGGCGACCGCCGCGCTCCGGTCGTGGCAGGTTCAGCGCGGTGCCGGGATGACAGTCTTTCCCGGCGACGACGTCGCCGACGGCGCCACGTTCGCGCTCCTGTACCGGTTGCCGGTCGGCGGCTACCTCACCGCGGCCGGGCGGGTTACGTACGTGATTGACGAGCCGGGCCGCCGCTTCGGCTTCGCTTATGGCACGCTGCCAGGACATCCCGAGCGAGGCGAGGAGGCATTCACCGGCGCGGTGCAAGACGACCGGATGCGTTTCGAGATCACCGCGTTCTCCAGGCCCCGGCACCCGCTGGCCAGGATCGGCGCCCCGCTGACCCGGATCCTTCAGCGACGAGCGACTCGCGGCTATCTCGCCGCCATGCGGAACGCCGTCGGCCAGCCCGGGACCTGAGCGCCCGTTCACCGGAGTCGAACAGCAGGTGCGCACCGCCTGACTGATCGTCCAGACCATGCGCCGCCAGCCCGGCCGGACCGTGATCGAGGTATCCGACTCCGACCCCATCCTCTAGAGCTCACCGACGCCGAATACGGACGCGGTCTGATGCTGGTCCAGGCACTCAGCAAGGAATAGCCCGACTTCTTCCCGCCATCGGGCGAATACGGCCTACAGTCACCCGGCCCGCCGCCCAGTCACCCGGCCCGCCGCCGGATGGATCCGGGGATTCATCCGGGGTAGCCGGATGAATCCCCGGATCCATCTGGGCACGCTCGCCGCACACCGGCAACTGGCTCGCGTCTGGGAACCGTCCGCCCCTGGCGGGTCGCCGTCTGGCCGCCTGCCTGCCCAAATGCGGCTGTGAGCGCAGCCTGTCTTGCCGGTTCCCGCGCAGTACTGAACCTCTGGGACTGTCACGGCACTCCCAGGGGTTCAGCGGTGCGAGGCGCGGCCGGATCTGGGCCGCTGGGCGGCGTCAGTGGTGAGCGGCCGCGAACTGGTCGGCCTCGGTCGACCCGGCCAGCGCGGTGGTCGACGCGTCCGGGTTGATGGCCGAGGTGACCAGGTCGAAGTAGCCGGTGCCGACCTCCCGCTGGTGCCTGGTCGCCGTGTAACCCTCCGCCTCGGAGGCGAACTCGGCGTCCTGCAGCCTGACGTAGGCGGACATGCCCTCGTCGGCGTAGCCGCGGGCCAGGCTGAACATCGAGTGGTTCAGCGCGTGGAAGCCGGCCAGGGTGATGAACTGGAACTTGTAGCCCATCGCGGCGAGTTCCTTCTGGAACTTGGCGATCGTCGCGTCGTCCAGGTTCGCCCGCCAGTTGAACGACGGCGAGCAGTTGTAGGCGAGCATCTGGTCCGGGTACACCGAGTGGATCGCGTCGGCGAACTCGGCCGCGACCGACAGGTCGGGCGTGGAGGTCTCCATCCAGAGCAGGTCGGAGTAGGGCGCATACGACAGGCCGCGCGCGATGCAGGCGCCAATGCCGTTCCTGACCCGGTAGAAGCCTTCCGCGGTCCGCTCGCCGGTCACGAACGGCTGGTCCCGCTCGTCAACGTCGCTGGTCAGCAGCGTCGCGGCCTGGGCGTCGGTCCTGGCCACGACGATCGAGGACACGCCGCACACGTCGGCGGCCAGGCGCGCGGCGCTCAGCGTCTTGATGTGCTGGCCGGTCGGGATCAGCACCTTGCCGCCCAGGTGGCCGCACTTCTTCTCGGACGCTAGCTGGTCCTCCCAGTGCACCCCGGCGGCGCCGGCGGCGATCATGGACTTCATCAGCTCGAACGCGTTCAGCACGCCGCCGAAGCCGGCCTCCGCGTCGGCCACGATCGGCGCCAGCCAGTGCGGCGCTCCCTCGTTGCCCGACTCGGCCCAGGTGATCTGGTCCGCGCGCAGCAGGGCGTTGTTGATCCTGCGGACGACCTGCGGGACCGAGTTGACCGGGTACAGGCTCTGGTCCGGGTATGTCTGCCCGGCCAGGTTCGCGTCCGCGGCGACCTGCCAGCCGGACAGGTAGATCGCCTTAAGCCCGGCCTTTACCTGCTGCACCGCCTGGTTCCCGGTGACCGCGCCGAGCGCATGCACATAGTCCTGGCTGTGTAGTAGCGACCACAGCTTCTTGGCGCCCAGCTTCGCCAGCGTGTGCTCCTCGGTCACCGAGCCGCGCAACCGGATCACGTCGGCGGCCGTGTAGGTCCGCTCGGTGCCGTCCCAGCGTGGATCCGCCCAGCTTTGCCGCAGATCGGCGACCTGGCTGTCGAAGTCTTTGCTATGTCCGTTTTTACTGGCCTCGAGGCGACGATTATTCACTGGACCTCCTGATGCGTGCCGTCCCCGGGTATTGCTGCCAGCTTGACCGGGCTCGCTGGCGGGCGGTAGGGATCTTTGGCATGAATTTCTTAGGATCTTCGTGTAGCTTGAAGATATGACGACTTTCGTCGAGAAAGAATTCGCGAGTTTGCCGGAGGGCGGCCTAGACCTCGTTCTGTTCGGCCAGCGCCTGCGTCACATCAGGCGCAGCAAGGGGCTGACCCTGGCCGAGCTCGGCGAGCGGGTCGGCCGTGCGCCCTCGGTGCTCTCGCTGCTGGAGAACGGCAGGCGCGAACCGAAGCTGTCGCAGATCGAGTCGCTCGCGAGAGCGCTGGGGGTCTCGTCGGATGAGCTCATGCGCCGCGAGGCGCCCAGCCGACGTGCTCAGCTCGAGATCGCGCTCGCGGAGGTGCAGCGCGACCCCGTCTGCACCAGGCTCGGCCTGCCGTACCTGCGGCCGGGCCCGCGGGTGCCGAGCGAAGTGATCGAGCACGTCCTGGCCCTGCACGACGAGCTGCGCAGGCAGCAGGCCAAGCCGACGGCGACGCCCGAGGAGGCCAGGGCGGCCAACGCGGACCTGCGCGCGATGATGCGCGACCGAGGCAACTACTTCGCCGAGATCGAGCGGGCCGCCACGCGAGCGCTCGAGCCGGTCGCGCACTCCGGCGGCGCCCTGTCGCAGGGCATGCTGCTGTCCGTCGTGTCGCACCACGGCTTCTCCGTCCGATACGTCCGGGACCTGCCGCGATCCGCGCGCTCGGTCACTGACCTGCGGAACCGGCGGATCTACCTGCGCCAGGAGTCGCTTGGCATGCACACTCCGCGCGCGGTTCTGTTGCAAACACTCGGGCATTTCGTCCTCGGCCACAGCGCGCCAGAGGACTTCGCCGACTTCCTGGCGCAGCGGGTGGAGGCCAACTACTTCGCGGCCGCCGTGCTGGTGCCCGAGCACGCGGCCGTCACGTTCCTGCGGCACGCCAAGGACAACAGGAACCTGTCGGTCGAGGACATGCGGGACGTGTTCTCGGTCAGCTACGAGATGGCGGCGCACCGGTTCACCAACCTGGCCACCCATCACCTGGACCTGACCTGCCACTTCGTGAAGAACGACGCGGCCGGCATCATCTACAAGGCCTACGAGAACGACGGGGTGGTCTTCCCCGCGGACGCCGCGGGGGCGATCGAGGGGCAGCGGATGTGCCGGTTCTGGTCGGGCCGGCAGGTCTTCTCCGCGGCGGACCGGTTCAGCCCGCACTACCAGTACTCGGACACGCCGTCCGGCACCTACTGGTGCGTGGCGTCGGTCGATCCGGGCAGCGAGCGCGGGTACGCGATCACCCTGGGCGTGCCGTTCGACGACGCGCGGTGGTTCCGCGGCCGGGACACGACCAAGCGCACCAAGTCCGGATGCCCCGACCCGGCCTGCTGCCAGCGGCCGCCGGCCAGGCTCGCCGCTCGCTGGGACGGGATGGCCTGGCCGTCGGCCCGGGCGCACTCGCACATCCTGTCCGCGCTGCCGTCGGGCAGCTTCCCCGGCGTGGACGAGGCCGACGTCTACGCCTTCCTCGACCGGCACGAGCAGGACTGATCGTCATGCGAAGTTGGGCGGGCGCTTCTCGCGCAGAGCGGCCGCGCCCTCGGCCAGGTCGGGACCCATGAACGTGAGCATCTCGTAGGCGGCCGACTGGTCGAAGATCGGCCCAGCGGTGCGCAGCCAGCTATTCAGTGCCCGCTTGGTCAGCCTGATGGCGAGCTGCGAGCCGGTCGCCAGGGTGTCGGCGAGCCGCAGCGCCTCGTCCAGCACCGCCTCGCGCGGCAGCACCTTGCTGACCAGGCCGATCCGCTCGGCCTCCACGCCGTCGACCATCTCGCCGGTCAGCAGGTGGTAGCGGGCCTTGGCCATGCCGCACAGCACCGGCCAGATGATCGCCGCGTGGTCGCCGGCCGCCGCGCCGAGCTTGACGTGGCCGTCGCCCAAGCGGGCGTCCGCGGCGCAGATGCTGATGTCGGCGAGCAGCGCGACCACCAGTCCGGCTCCGACGGCGACCCCGTTGATCGCCGAGACGATCGGCTTGTCGCAGTTGACCATGTTGTACACGAGGTCGCTCATCTCGCCCAGCATGCGCGAGGTGCGGTCGTAGTCACCGGCCATGCGCTGCACCATCGCGAGGTCGCCCCCGGCGGAGAACGCCTTGCCTGCCCCCGTGATCACCGCCACCCTGGCCGCCTCGTCGCGGGCGATATCGGCCCAGATCCTGGCCAGCTCAGTGTGCATCTCCTCGTTGGCCGCGTTGTAGACCTCCGGCCGGTTCATGGTGATCAGGAGCACGCCGTGGTCGCGCCGCTCGACGAGCAGGTGGTGGTAGCCGCCGTAGTCCATGCCGTGTCTGGCTCCTCGCCGTGGTGGGCTTGGCTCATTCGATGTTGGAATGATGACATGACCCGCAGCGTGCCGCCCGGACCGCTGATCGGCGCGAGCCGCGCCCGCGGGGGAGGCGGACCGCCTGCGCGAGATCATCAGGACCGCGACCGGCGCCAGCCGGTAACCGCAAAGCCCGGTGCCGCCGGTGCGCATTGGGCCACGCCATACTACTCTTGAGTAACTTAGGCGTGCCGCGGAGGAACCGCGGACGTACCGCGAACGGGCCGGCGCGGGCTGGCGCGCTGCCGCGCGGTCCGCGGCGCCGAGGCGGCGAGGAGTGCCTCAGATGAGCAATGCCGATCAGGCGGCCGGCGGGTTCACACTCGACCTGTCCGACGACGTCCGGGAGATGCGCGACTGGGTGCACGAGTTCGCCCGCGACGTCATGCGCCCCGCTGCCCAGGAGTGGG
>DASPZH010000010.1:0-14088 GCA_035636335.1 Streptosporangiaceae bacterium | reverse complement strand
TCCTCGGCGGGAGCGGCGGGGTCGGGCTGTTCCTGCTCCAGCTCGCGGCGCGCGGCGGCATCGCGGCCATCGGCGTCGGCCGCCGGGTGATGCACGCACAGATGCGCGCGCTCGGCGCGGCCGGCTGTGTGGACCACGCGGCCGGTGATGTCGCCGGGCAGGCAGTCAAGTTCGCCGGCGGGCCGGTGGACGCGATCGCCGCCTTGGTCGGCGGGCCGCACCTGGCCGCCGCCCTCGGCGCCCTGCGGCCCGGCGGGCAGATCGCCTCGATCGCGACGCCGGACCTGGACCTCGATACGCCGGCGGCAAGATCGTGCTGGCGGTGCCCGGCTGACTCCAGGTCATCGGCTCCGGCCGCACGGATGGCCCGGCGCGGGCGGCCCGCCGCTACAGCGGGATGTTGCCGTGCCGGCCGCGGACGTGCGCCGCCGCCGCGATCGCGTCGGCGATCGCCTGTCTGGTCTTCGCCGGGTCGATCACCTCGTCGATCACGCCAAGCTCCTGCGCCCGCGCCAGCCCGCCCGCCTCGCGCTCGTGCTCGGCGGCCAGTTCGGCCTCGATCTCGTGCCGCCGGTCAGCCGGCGCCGCCGCGAGTGTCCTGCGGTGCAGGATGCGGACCGCCGCCACCGCGCCCATCACGGCCAGCTCGGCGCCCGGCCAGGCGAAGACCCTGGTCGCGCCCAGCGAGCGCGAGTTCATCGCGATGTAGGCGCCGCCGTAGGCCTTCCTCGTCACCAGCGTCACCCGCGGCACCGTCGCCTCGGCGAACGCGTGCAACAGCTTCGCGCCGCGGCGCACCACGCCGTCCCACTCCTGGCCGACGCCGGGCAGGTAGCCGGGCACGTCTACGAGGACGACGAGCGGCACGCCGAACGCGTCGCACATCCGCACGAACCGTGCCGCCTTCTCGGCCGAGGTCGCGTCCAGGCAGCCGCCGAGCCGCAGCGGGTTGTTGGCGATCACGCCGACGGTCCGGCCGCCGAGCCGGCCGAGCGTGGTTACCACGTTCGGCGCCCACCGCGGGTGCAGTTCTACGCCGGGGCCGTCCAGTACCCCGTTGATCAGCGGGTGCACGTCGTAGGCCCGCTTCGGCGACTCGGGGAGCAATGCCGCGAGGTCCACGTCAGCCAATGAGCCACCGGCATTCTCGTCCTCGCCGTGCTGGCGGCCGAGCAGCAGCGCGAGCTCGCGGGCCGTGCCGAGCGCCTCGCTGTCGCTCTGGGTGACCAGGTGGACGACGCCGGAGCGCCTGCTGTGCGGCTCGGGGCCGCCGAGCCGCTCCATGTCGACGTCCTCGCCGGTCACGCTGCGCACCACGTCGGGGCCGGTCACGAAGATCCGGCCCTGGTTGGACAGGATCACCAGGTCGGTCAGGGCCGGCCCGTAGGCGGCGCCGCCGGCGGCCGCGCCGAGTACCACCGAGATCTGCGGCACCTTGCCGGACGCCCGCGTCATCGCCGCGAACACCAGGCCCACCGCGTGCAGGCTCTCCACGCCTTCGCGCAGCCGCGCGCCGCCCGAGTGCCACAGCGCGATGATCGGCGCGCCGGTCTCGAGTGCGCGGTCGTAGGCCGTGACGATGGCCACGGAGCCCGCGCTGCCCATGGCACCGCCCTGCACCCTCGGGTCACTGGCGAACGCGACCGCGGGCATGCCGCCGATCTGGCCCTCCCCGGCCAGCACCCCGCTGTCGTCGGCGGGCAGCAGCAACTCGAGCGTGCCGGGGTCGAACAGCGCGCCCAGCCTGGCCATCGGGTCGCGGCCGGGCTGGGCCGCGGGCTGGCCGCCATTTTCCTTCCCGGCCGGCTGCCGGTCCTGGCCGGCCGCCTCCCGCGCCGCTGGTCCGGTCTGCGCCTGGCGTGCGAGGTCGGCTGGCCGGGTGTCAAGAATGGTCACGTCGGGCTCCTTGGTTGGGATGGGACTCACCTCGTCAGGCAGCCGTGAAGACGACCGCGACATTGTGCCCGCCGAATCCGAACGAGTTGTTGATGACGGCCATCGGGGCGCTGCCGCGCCCGCTCAGGTCGGTCGGCTTGACCGCGATCTCGACGCCAAGATCGTCTTCGGGATCATCCAGGTTGATCGTCGGCGGCGCCGTCTGCTCGTGCAGCGCGAGTATCGCGGCAACCGACTCTACCGCCCCGGCACCGCCGAGAAGATGGCCGGTCATCGATTTGGTGGCCGAGACCACGATGCCCGCGGCCGCGGGCCCGAGCGCGGTGGCGATCGCGTGCGCCTCGACCACGTCACCGGCCGGCGTCGAGGTGGCGTGCGCGTTCACGTGAGCTACCTGCCCGGGCGCCACGCGGGCGTTGTCTAGCGCACGGCGCATAGCGAGCACGGCCCCGGTGCCGTCCGGATCGGGCTGGGCGATGTGGTGCGCGTCCCCGGAGTAGCCCGCTCCGGCGGCAACGGCGTACACGCGCGCTCCGCGGCTCGCCGCATGGCTCTCCGACTCGAGCACGATGATCCCCGCGCCCTCCCCGAGCACGAAGCCGTCCCGGCCCTTGTCGAACGGGCGGGAGGCGCGCTCTGGCTCGTCGTTGCGCACCGACAGGGCGCGCATCACCGCGAACGCGCCCACGTTCAGCTCCATGATCGCGGCCTCGGTCCCGCCGGCCACGACCATGTCAGCGCGGCCCGACCTGATCATGTCGATGCCGTAGCCGATCGCCTCGGCACCCGACGCGCACGCGCTCACCGGGGTATGCACTCCGGCCCGGGCGCCCAGCTCCAGGCTGATCCAGCCGGCCGAGCCGTTCGGCATGAGCTGCGGCACGGTGAACGGCGAGAGCCGCTGCCAGCCCTTCTCCCTGAGCGTGTCGTAGGCGGCGAGCACGGACCCGATCCCGCCGATGCCGCTGGCCACCACGACGCCGAGCCGCAGCGGGTCCACATCCGGCGACCCGGCATCGGCCCACGCTTCGCGCGCCGCCACGATCGCGAACATCTCGCACCGGTCGAGCTTCCTGGCCTGCGCCCGGCCGACCACGACGGTCGGCTCGACCGCCGCCTTCGCCGCGATCTGGCAGGGCAGGCGCTGTGCCCAGTCGTCGCTCAGCCTCTGCACGCCGCTCCGGCCGGCCAGCATGGCCTGCCAGGTGCTGGGGACGTCACCGCCGACCGGCGTCGTCGCGCCGAGCCCGGTGATGACGACTCGGGTCGGGTCGTTGCCCACTTCTGCGGTCTCCTCTGGTTACTGCGGCCTGATCGGGGATCACGCGGCGCCGGACCGCCTCATGCGGACAGACGCGGCGCCGCGCGCGAGCTGTTCCCCGGTCAGGCCGACACGGAGGCGCGGCCGACGTAGTCGATCACGTCCTGGACCGTCTTCAGGTCCTTGAGCTGGTCGTCGGGGATCTCCACGCCGAACTTGTCCTGTGCCGCCACGGCAATCTCGACCATGGAGAGGCTGTCGATGTCGAGGTCGTCGACGAACGTCTTCTCCGGTGTCACCTCGTCGGCCGGGACGCCGGCGATCTCGTCGATGATCTCGCTGAGCCCGGCGAGGATTTCCTCCTGGGTCAAGGCCATTCCAGTTCTCTCCTTCGTTGTGTTCTTATGCCAGTTACCGGTTGCGCTCAGGTGACCGGACTAGCGGCGTGCCGCCGTCTTGGCAGCAGCTTCGGCCGGGCCACCGGACCGCGGCCGACGGTCAGGGTAGCGTGATCACCTGCGCCGCATAGCAGACGCCCGCGCCGAACCCGATCAGCAGCGCCTTGTCGCCCGAGGCCAGCTCGCCGCGCTCGATCATCCGCGAGAGCGCGAGCGGGATCGACGCCGACGAGGTGTTGCCCGCGGTGACGATGTCGCTGGCCACCTTGGCCTGCGGGGCGCCGATCTTGCGGGCGAGCGCCTCGATGATCCGAAGGTTCGCCTGGTGCGGCACGAACACCGCAAGCTCGCCTGGGTCGACGCCGGCGTCCGCGCAGGCCCGCTTGGCCACCGGGTGCAGGGCGGTGGTCGCCCACCTGAAGACCGCCTGACCTTCCTGGACGATGTAGGAGTTGCGGTCCTTGATGTAGATCTTGTCCGCCATATCACCGTCGCTGCCCCAGGCTACCGGGCCTATCCCGGGCTCGGGCTGCTCGGTGGCCGGCCCGGCCGGGCCGACTACCGCGGCCCCGGCGCCGTCGGCGAAGATGATGCACGTGGACCGGTCGGTCCAGTCGACCCACTGGGACAGCTTCTCGGCGCCGATCACGAGCACGTGCCTGGCCGACCCGGCCCTGACCGCGTCGCTCGCCGCGGCGAGCGCGTAGCAGAACCCCGCGCAGGCCGCGTTGAGGTCGTAGGCGCCAGGGGCCTTGATGCCCAGCCGGCGCCCGACCACGGCGGCCGTGTTCGGGATCATCACCTCCGGCGTGCAGGTCGCCACGATCACGAGGTCGATGTCGGCGGGGGAGAGTCCGCTGCCGGCCAGTGCCTTGCCGGCCGCGGCCACGGCCATGTCGGCGACGGTCTCGTCCGGCCCGGCCACCCGCCTGCTCGCGATCCCGACCCGGCTGCGTATCCATTCGTCGCTCGTCTCGACCGACGCGGCCAGCTCGTCGTTGGTGACGATCCTGGCCGGCTGGTGTCCGCCGAACGCCAGGACCCTGGCGCCGGCCGAGCCGTCGTGGGTTCGCATCAGTCAGTGCCCTTCCTCGGTGGCCGCATGTGCCGCCGGCTCGAGCCTGACCAGGGGCTGGCCGGGGCTGACCGGATCGCCGTCCTCGACCAGCCACTCGATGATCGTCGCGGGGAATCCGGCCGTGAGCTGGTGGCTGCCGCCGCGGATCTCGACCCGGCCGAGCTCGGCGCCGCTGCCGACCGACACGCCAGGCATCTCGCGCTCCGCCGCTGACCTGAAGGTGCCGCCCAGCGGCGCGACCAGCAGCCGCCACTCGGGCGCGTGGCTGTCGGGGTCAAGGTCGTGCTCGGCGAGCAGCGCCCTGGCCGCGTCGAGGTCGGCGGGCGTCTTCACCGCAAGCGTCTGGACGCCGGGAAGCGCACGGCGGGCCAGGCCGACGAGCGCGCCGGCGGGTGGCAGTTCGAGGAACGCGGTCGCCCCGAGGCTGTCCATCGTCGCCATGCAGCAGTCCCACCGCACCGGCGTGCCGACCTGGGCGCAGATCCGCTCCAGCCAGTCCGCGCCGGTGCGCACGACGGCTCCGTCGCGGTTTGACAGCACGGTCAAGGCCGGGTTGCGCACCCGCACCGACGTCTCGGCGCGGAGCGTCTCGGCGCGGAGCGCCTCGACCGCCGGCGCCATGTGCGCGGTATGGAACGCGCCGGCCACCTGGAGCGGCCGGAGCCTGGCCCCGGCCGGCGGGTCGGCGGCGAAGGCCGCGAGCTGCCCGACCGTTCCCGCCACGACGATCTGGCCCGCGCCGTTGACGTTGGCAGCGGTAAGCCCGTGCGCCTCGATGGCCCGCATGACAGCGGCTTCGTCGCCGCCGAGCACGGCCGTCATCGAGGTCGGCTCGGCAGTCGCGGCATCGGCCATCGCGCGGCCGCGGACGCGGACGAGCTTGAGCGCGTCATCCGGCGCGATCACGCCCGCGATAGCGCCCGCCGCCAGCTCGCCCACGCTGTGGCCGGCCGCTATCGCGCCGCGGTTGCCGTCGTCGCCGTTGTGGCCGTTGTGGCTGTTGTGGCCGATGCCGAGCACGCCCGCGGCGGCCAGTGCCGCCGCGACCAGCAGCGGCTGCGCCGCCTCGGTGTCCCTGATCTCGTCGGCCCCCGCGTCGGACCCCAGCCTGATCAGATCGCAGCCAACCTGGTCAGACCAGGCCCCGAGGCGGTCGGCGACGCCGGGCAGCTCTAGCCACGGCGCGAGGAAGCCAGGAGTCTGGGCACCCTGTCCTGGTGCGGCGATAACGAGCATCCTTCCACCTTGCCCTGTAGGAGTCCACCATACGAATAGGGGAGGCTACGAACTTTTTCGGCCGACGATTGTAGGTACTCTACAATCTACCTACGTTCCCTTGCGTGATAGCCGGCCGTACACGATGGCGAGCCACAGGACGAAGCCGCCGCGCCCGTCGCCGGGGTTGAACCCGGTCAGCTCGGCTGCCCGGCGCAGCCGATACCGGACGGTGTTGGGGTGGACGAACAGCATCCGGGCCGTTGCCTCCAGCGAGTTGCCCTGCTCAAGGTAGGTGGTCACGGTGTCGAGCAAGGCGGCCCCGCCCCGATGCAGCGGCTCGTAGACGAGCTCGATCAGTTCCGTGCGCGCGGTGTCGTCGCCATCCAGCGCGCGCTCGGGGAGCAGGGCAGCGGCGGGCACCGGCCGCGGCGCGTCCGGCCAGGCAGGCGCGGACCGCAAGCCCGCGAGCGCCGCCCTGGCCGGCTCGGCCGCGGACTCCAGGTTCGCGGCGGACGGGCCGACCACGACGGGGCCCGGCCCGAACCTGGCCGCGAGCTGCCTGGCCACCGGCATCGGGTCGCCAGGTCCGCCGAGCACCACCACCAGCCGGTGCCCGTGAACCCCGGCCAGCAGGTCGAACTTGGCCCTCCTGGCGAGCAGCCGCAGCTCCTCGATCAGGCCCTCGGGCTCGCCGCCGTCGGCGTTCCCCGCGACCACGGTGACCGGGGACGATGACCAGTTCAGCGCCGATGCCCAGGACGGCAGGCTCTCGTCGATCTCGCCCCGGACCAGCGAGTCCACGACCAGCGCCTCGAGCCTGGCGTCCCAGGCGCCGCGCGCCTCGGCCGACCTCGCGTAGATCTGGGCGGCGGCGAACGCGATCTCCCTGGTGTACCTGAGCACGGCCTCGCGCAGCTCGCTCTCGCCGCCCGGGGCGGCGAGCTCGTCGACCCTGCTCTCCACGACGTCGACGATGATCCTGACCATCTCCACCGCCTGCTGGAGGCTGACCGCCCGGGCCAGTTCCCGCGGGGCAGTGCCGAACACCTCGCCGGCGACCGCCGGCCTGCCCCGCTCCGGGTGCTTAACCCAGTCGACGAAAGCGGCGACTCCGGCCTGGGCGACCAGGCCGAGCCAGGACCGGTTCTCGGCCGACAGCGCGCGGAACCAGGGCAGCCGCTGGTCCATCGAGGTCATCGACGCGGCGCCGAGCGCGGACATGGACTGCTCGAGCCGGGCGATGGTATCCGCCCTGACCCGGCCCCGGCCCGGCATGGCTGGCGTTGCCTTCACGCTCACGTCATCAGGGTGCCACGCCGCGCCGCCGCCGGGCACGCCGACCGGCCCGGCCCAGTGGTCAGCCGAGGGCCTCGCTGACATCGACGTCCAGCCGGTACCTGGAGATCGCCTCGGTGAGCACCTCCGGCTTGAGGTCGCCCTGGCGGACGAGCTCCCCGAGCACCGCCAGGGTGACCGACTCGGCATCCACGTGGAAGAACCGGCGGGCGGCCGGCCTGGTGTCGGAAAAGCCCCAGCCGTCCGTTCCGAGCGAGGTGAACGGGGCCGGCACCCAGCGGGCGATCTGGTCGGGCACCGCCCTGATCCAGTCGCTGACGGCGACCACGGGAAGCGCGGGCTCGGCCAGCATGGTGGCCACGTACGGCACGCGCTCCGCCTCGTCGGGGTGCAGCAGGTTCCACTCCTCGCAGGACAGGCTGTCCCGGCGCAGCTCGGTCCACGAGGTGGCCGACCACACCTCGGCGCGCACGCCCCAGTCCGCCGCCAGCAGCTTCTGCGCGTCGAGCGCCCACCTGACCGCGACCCCGGACGCCAGGATCCTGGCCCGCGGTCCGTTGCCGCCGCGCCCGCCGGCGTCGGGCCCGGCCGAGTACCGGTACAGCCCGCGCAGGATGGCTTCCTCCAGGGCCTGCGGCCCGCCCGGGTAGTCCTGCGGCTCGGCGGGCTGCACGTACGGCTCGTTGTAGACGGTGAGGTAGTAGAAAATGTTCTCGCCCGCGGGGTGATCGGCGGACGAGCCGTACATCCGGCGCAGCCCGTCCTTGACGATGACCGCGAGCTCGTAGGCCCAGGCGGCGTCGTAGGTCACGCAGGCCGGGCTGACCGAGGCCAGCAGCGGGGAGTGGCCGTCGTTGTGCTGCAGGCCCTCTCCGGTCAGCGTGGTCCGGCCGGCGGTGGCGCCGAGCAGGAAACCGCGGCCGAGCTGGTCGCCCATCGCCCACATCTGGTCGCCGGTGCGCTGGAACCCGAACATCGAGTAGAAGATGTAGACCGGGATCATCGGGGTGCCGTGGGTGGCGTAGGCGGTGCCGGCGGCCGCCGTGGAGGCCATCGCGCCCGCCTCGCTGATCCCCTCGTGCAGGATCTGGCCCTGCTCGGACTCCTTGTAGGACAGCAGCAGCGCCCGGTCCACCGCCTCGTAGGTCTGGCCGTGCGGTGAGTAGATCTTCGCCGTCGGGAACAGCGAGTCCATCCCGAAGGTGCGCGCCTCGTCCGGGATGATCGGCACGAACCTGTGGCCGATCTCCGGATCCTTCATCAGGTCCTTGAGCAGCCGGACAAACGCCATCGTGGTGGCGATCGGCTGCTTGCCGGACCCGCTGCGCAGCTCGTCGTAGGCGCCGTCGGGCGGCAGCGCCAGCGGCCGTGACCTGACTACCCGCTTGGGCAGGTAGCCGCCGAGCGCCTTGCGCCGCTCCTTCATGTAGGCGATCTCGTCGGAGTTCTCGCCCGGGTGGTAGTAGGGCGGCAGCTCGGCTTCCAGCGCCGCGTCGGGGATCTCCAGGTAGAGCCGGTCCCGGAACTCCTTCAGCTCGGCGACGGTGAGCTTCTTCATCTGGTGGGTGGCGTTCCTGGCCTCGAAGTCGGGTCCGAGCGTCCAGCCCTTGATCGTGTGCGCCAGGATCACCGTCGGCTGGCCGACGGTCTCGGTCGCTGCCTTGAACGCGGCATAGACCTTGCGGTAGTCGTGCCCGCCCCTGGACAGGTTCCGCACCTGGTCGTCGGACAGGTGCGAGACGATCGCCCGGAGCCTGGGGTCGCCGCCGAAGAAGTGCTCGCGCGTGTACGCGCCAGACTCCACCGCGTAGGTCTGGAACTGCCCGTCCGGCGTGGTGTTCATTTTGTTGACCAACACACCGTCCGCGTCCTGGGCCAGCAGCGGATCCCAGTCCCGGCCCCAGATCACCTTGATCACGTTCCAGCCGGCGCCGCGGAAGAACGACTCGAGCTCCTGGATGATCTTGCCGTTGCCCCGCACCGGCCCGTCCAGGCGCTGCAGGTTGCAGTTGATCACGAAGATCAGGTTGTCGAGCTCCTCCCGGGCGGCCAGGCCGATCGAGCCGAGTACCTCGGGCTCGTCGGTCTCGCCGTCGCCGAGGAAGGCCCAGACGCGTGACCGGCTGGTGTCCTTGATCTGCCTGGCCAGCAGGTACCGGTTGAACCTGGCCTGGTAGACCGCGTCGATCGCGCCCAGCCCCATGGAGACGGTCGGGAACTCCCAGAAGTCCGGCATCAGCCTGGGGTGCGGGTAGGACGGGAGGCCGCCGCCCGGGTGCGACAGTTCCTGGCGGAATCCGTCGAGCTTATTCTCCGACAGGCGCCCCTCGAGGAATGCCCTGGCGTACATGCCGGGCGCCGCGTGGCCCTGCATGAAGACCTGGTCGCCGGACTCGCCGTGGTCCTTGCCGCGGAAGAAGTGGTTGAAGCCGACCTCGTACAGGCTCGCCGCCGACGCGTAGGTGGCGATGTGCCCGCCTACGCCGAGTCCCTTGCGGTTCGCCCGGGACACCATGACCGCGGCGTTCCACCTGATATAGGCCCTGATCCGCCGTTCGGTGTACTCGTCGCCGGGGAACCACGGCTCCCGCTCGGGCGGGATCGTGTTGATGTAGTCGGTGCTGCGCAGGCCGGGGACGCCGACCTGCTGCTCGCGGGCGCGCTCAAGCAGCCTGAGCATGACGTACCTGGCGCGGGTCCGGCCGCGGGTCCGCACCACGTTGTCGAACGAGTCCAGCCACTCCCTGGTCTCATCGGTGTCGATGTCGGGAAGCTGGGTGGGCAGACCGTCGCTGATGATCGAGTAGCGCTGGCGTCCTGAGGGCACGTGATGATCCTTGCCTTGGTAGGTGGTTACAGTCCCATCCTCATACGCCGGCGGCCCGAGCGCATCCGGGCCCCCGCTCAATTAGCGCGCCGAGTCCCTGGTAGTGGCGCACTTATCAGGACGTAACAGCGTGAACCAGGAGGCTTCGCGCCGATTAATAGGCAGAATAAGCGGCTCGCCGGCGGGGAAGATCGAATGATGACCTTGGTTACCTCGCTCTGTACGAATTGTGACTTGCGCAGGGCGGCTCCCCATAGTGAACTGTCCCAGCAAGAAGTACAGACGCTCGCGCGGGCCGTCGCCGGCCTGTGGCGGTGACGCCATCCGGCGTCGCTCGCCAGGTCCGGCCTGGCGCGGGGAAGGGATGGGAGGACGCACGTGAGCGCGACCGCTGGCCAGGCGGCCGATCAGCATGACCTGGCCGAGCGGCTCGGCGTCAAGCCGGGCCATGTAGTTCAGGAGATCGGCTACGACGAAGACTGCGACGAGGCGCTGCGCGACTCCGTCGCGGCCGGCGAAGGAGTTGAGCTGGTCGACGAGGACTACGACGATGTCGTGGACGGCGTGCTGCTGTGGTGGCGGGACGAGGACGGAGACCTCGTCGACGCGCTCGTCGACGCGCTGACACCGCTCGCCGACGGCGGGTACATCTTGCTGCTGACCCCGAAGGCGGGCCGGGAAGGCCATGTCGAGCCGAGCGAGATCGGCGAGGCGGCGCCGACCGCCGGCCTGTCGCAGACGTCCACCGTCAGCGCGGGAAGGAACTGGTCGGCCACCCGCCTGGTGGCACCCAAGGCACGACGCTGAGCCTTCCGGCGGCGCGTGCGCATTCTGGTCGCTCAGCCGTGGCAGACTCGGTTCCGTCTCCGCGCGTGCGGCGTCGTGGCGCCGGTGGCGCCCGCGCCGCAGGTGCGGACCCGTCCCAGCGGCATCGACTCGGCGGTCGCCGTGCACGGCCCGCCGGCGTCAGGTGCGCCGGCGTCCGGTCCGCGGCGCGGTCCGCGGACCCGTGATCCAGAGAAAGGATCCCCTGAATGGCGGTTGAGATCGGCGACATGGCGCCGGACTTCGAGCTCAAGGACCAGCACGGCACCCCGGTCACGCTGTCCGACCTGCGCGGCAAGAAGAACGTGGTGCTCGTGTTCTACCCGCTCGCGTTCAGCGGGGTGTGCTCGAGCGAGCTGTGCGAGTTGCGCGACTCCTTCCCGGAGGCCGAGCGCGACGACGTCGAGGTGCTGACCGTGTCGGTGGACTCGGTGCACGTGCACAGAACCTGGGCCGAGATCGAAGGTTACGAGTTCGGGCTGCTGTCCGACTTCTGGCCGCACGGCGCCGTAGCCAAGTCATACGGTGTCTTCGATGACGAGCGCGGCCTGGCCGCGCGCGGTACTTTCATCATCGACAAGTCCGGCGTCGTGCGCTGGAAGGTGGTCAACGCCATCCCGCAGGCCCGCGATCTTGCCGACTACCAGAAGGCGCTTGCCGGACTCGACTAGGCGGACGATGCCCTGTTATCGGTGTGGGACCAGGCAGGTCGACCCTGACCGCGGGAGCAGCCCATGGCTGCGCGGGGTCAGGGCCGACCGCCAGGTGCTGATCTGCCCGGTGTGCCAGTCCGCCGGGGAGTGGACGGCTGACCTGGACAGGTGCCAGGTGTGCGCCAGCATCCGCCTGGTGCGCCGGCTCGGCGAGGCCGAGTGTCGTGACTGCGGCAACGTCGGCGAGCCCGCGGTGGTCACGTCGGCGGCGGAAATCGCGTCGGGCGCCGGCGACGGGCTGAGTTCTCCTGGCCTGGCGCAGGAGGTCGAGCAGGCGCTGGCCCGGGTGCTGCGCCGATCGGCCCGACCGCGCGCCGACCAGATGAGCTGAGAGAACGAAGGTTCAGGGTCCCGCGGCGCCTGGGTAGCCCGGCATGCTCTGGACGGTACGCTAGGCCCGGTCGTCTTCACGCCACATCGGGTGCATAGCTCAGCGGTAGAGCACTCGCCTTACAAGCGAGGGGTCACTGGTTCGAACCCAGTTGCGCCCACCAGTGGAAATGTCTAACCGAGGCTCGCTCTGGATGGCGCAGGGAGCCAATAGGGGAGCCAATGAGCTAAGCTCCTGATATGGCGACTGCTCCGGCCGTGAAGAAGACCCACGGGAGGCGCCGGGCCAAGGGTGAGGACGCGATCTACTTCGATGCGTCCAAGAACTGCTACGTCGGAGCGGTCTCGCTCGGCTTCGGTGGCGACGGCAGCCGGGTGCGCCGCAAGGTCCGGGGCAAGACCAAAGCGGAGGTCCGGCAGAAGCTGAAGGCGCTGCGCGCCGAACTCGATGTCGGGGTGACACCTCCCGCCAACTACACCGTGCGGGCCGCGGTGGACGGCTGGCTCGCCCATGGCCTATCGGGCCGGTCGGAGCGGACGGTCCAGCTGTACCGCGACGGCGTGAAGCCGCTGGTGGACGTGATCGGCGGCACGCAGCTCCGCAAACTCACGGCGGCTAACGTCCGGGTGGCACTAGCTGAGCTGAGCGGCCGGATGTCGACCCGGTCGCTGCAGATCGCGCACAACTGCCTGGTCCGGGCCATCCGGCACGCTGAAGCCGACGATCTGATCGGCCGGAACGTGGCGGCTCTTGTTAGGCCGCCCGCAGGGCAGGAGGGCAGGCCATCCAAGGCTCTCACCGCCGAGCAAGCCCGAGCGCTCCTGCGGGCCGCAGCTGCCAGCGGTGACGAGCGGCGGACGGCACGGTCGTGGAGCTACGCGTACGTGGTCCTCTTGCTGACGACGGGCCTGCGGCCCGAGGAGGCCCGGGCGCTGCGCTGGGATCATGTCGACCTGGAGGCTGGCACTCTGGCGGTCTGGCGGTCCGATCGCGCTGGCGGCGACACCAAGACCGCGAAGTCCCGGCGGACCTTGCGGCTCGCGACGACGGCGCTGCAGGCGCTGAGGGAACGAAAAGTCGTTCAGGCCGCCGAGCGGTTGCGGGCCGGCGCAGTGTGGGAAGACCACGGCCTGGTGTTCACCACGGCGATCGGGACGATGCTGGACCAGCACAACATCAGGCGCGAGTTCCGGCGGGTCACCGAGGCTGCCGGGCTCGGCTCGGACTGGGTTCCCAGGGAGTTGCGGCACACGTTCGTCAGCATCATGTCCGAGAATGGCGTCCCGGTCGAGGAGATCGCCAGGCTCGCCAGGCACGATCGCACCACGACCACCGAAGTCGTCTACCGCCACGAACTCCGGCCGGTCATCGCCACCGGCGCCGAGATCATGGACCGAATCCTCGGCTAGCGTCCGCTGCCACGCATGAGCCGCGGTGCCAAGTCACCTTCCGTGTCAGGGATGATCGGCCGGCGGCTGGCTCTAGCTGGTTGACCTAGACATGCCGTGTAGCTGCAGGTTCATCGCCTGGCTCGGCTGGCAGGGGTCGGATGTGGCCACTCGTTGGCTAGCAGAATGGCTGGCAGCGAATGCGCTCAGGGCGAGGAACGCAGCCTTTTCGTACCGAAGCCACCGACCCAGTGAGTCGGACATGATCGGCGGCAGACATTGTCTGGATCGCAACGCCCACAGCTGGTCGCTAGGCTGAGCCGACGGTTTACCAAGGTGATCGCGGTCGCGCCCGCGGTGGTCCGCCGCGACGGCCAGGTCCAGGCCGGCGGGCATCCCGCCGGCCATGCCCGGCTGGGGGCGGCCGAACAGCAGCTCGATGACCTGCTGGGCCCCGGCGTGATCGACGAAATCGCCGCGCAGGCCACGCTGACCGGGAAAGTGAAAGGACAGGCCCGGCGGGCGATGACGGCCGCGTTCGCGATCCGCGCCAGCGTGCTGATGTGCATGCTGCCCGACGCGGACTATCCCGAGGTGATGGCCGTCCTGCTGGGTGACCTGATGCTGGTGCCCTGGCAGCGCCCGTGCCAGGTCCCCACCGCCAAGGTGCTGTGCACCTGGCGGACCGCCCTGGGCCGCGCGCCGCTGACCAGGCTGCAGGCACGGCTGCTGGCCGCGGCCGACGCCGGGCACCGCGAGCATGACTACCGGGCCGTGCACGTCGGCGCGCCCGGCAGCGAGCTGGACCTGGGCTCCGCCGGCGGGTCAGTCACGGGCGTCCCCGACACCCCCGCCAA
>DASPZH010000009.1:0-2868 GCA_035636335.1 Streptosporangiaceae bacterium | reverse complement strand
CTGCGCTACCAGCTCTACTTCGACGAGCGCGAGATCGAAGGTGACATCGTCAGCACCTTCAACGGCGTCCAGGTCGTCACCGACAAGATGAGCGGGCCGTACCTGACCGGCGCCACCATCGACTTCGTGGACACGATCGAGAAGCAGGGCTTCACGATCGACAACCCGAACGCAAGCGGGTCGTGCGCCTGCGGCGACTCGTTCCACTAGCCGGGCCGATCGCCAGCGGGCCCGCACGATAGCGGTTCCGCATCGCCAGAAGGGCTGCCGTGCGCATTGCAGTCACGGGGTCGATCGCGACCGACCACCTGATGACGTTCCCGGCCAGGTTTGTCGAGCAGCTCATGCCGGACAAACTCGACAAGATCGCGCTGTCCTTCCTCGTCGACACGCTCGAGATCAGGCGCGGCGGCGTCGCGGCGAACATCGCGTTCGGGCTCGGCTGCCTTGGCCTGCGGCCGCTGCTGGTCGGCACGGCGGGGCAGAGCGACTTCGCCGGCTACCGCGAGTGGCTGGACCGGCACGGCGTCGACACCAGCGGCGTCCGGGAGTCGTCGCGGCACCATACGGCCAGGTACATGGCCACGACCGACCTCGACATGAACCAGATCGCCTCGTTCTACCCGGGCGCGATGACGCAGGACAGGCAGATCGACCTCGGCGAGCTGGCCGGCCGGGTCGAGCTCGTCGTGATCGGCGCCAGCGACCCCGACGCGATGCTCGCGTTCACCAAGCAGTGCATCCAGAACCAGATCCCGTTCGCGGCCGACACGTCGTGGCAGCTCGCCCGGCTGGACGGCGAGCAGATCAGTACGCTGCTGACCGGCGCCGACTACCTGTTCTGCAACGAGTACGAGGCCACCTTGACCGAGCACAAGACCGGCTGGTCAACGGCCGACCTCAACGACCGGGTGGGCGTGCGGGTCACGACACTGGGCAGCCGGGGGGCCAGGATTGACCGGGCCGGGCACGAGCCGATCATGGTCCCGGGCGTTCCCTGCATCAGCCCGAAGGAGCCCACCGGGGCCGGCGACGCGTTCCGGGCCGGGTTCCTGGCCGCCGTCTCATGGGGCCTGAGCCTGGAACGGGCCGCGCAGCTTGGCAACATCGTCGCCGTGCACGCGCTCGAGACCACCGGCACCCAGGAGTACGTGCTCGAGCCCGAGCCGCTGGCCCGCCGGTTCGCCGCCGTCTACGGCAAGCCTGCCGCCGCCGAGATGGCCAGGAACTTTACCTAGCCAGCCTCGGCTCGCGGCGGGCGCCGCGGGCTGGTCGGCGCGGCGGCCCGCATCGCCGCCGAACACTCCGGTCCTGGTGATGACCTGCCAGCGCTGCCGGGTCCCGAGCAGCGCGGTCATCACCGACTGGATCGTGACCAGGTACATGAGCTGCCGGTAGATCACCTGCTGCAGCGGCAGCGCCCAGAGCGTCCGCAGCCGCTCCCGGTCGATCCGGAGCGCGTACCCGCACGCGAGCATCTGGAGCGCGTTGAATCCGAGCCAGAAGCCGGCGACGGAGGCCGGGTTGAGGAAGATCAGGCCGTAGATCGCCGCCAGGTCCACGACGGGCGCGATCAGCGGGAGCACGATCTGGTAGAAGGTCAGGTAGATCAGGCACCGTCGGCCGAACCGGCCGGAAACGCCGCGCTCGACGACGGACCGCTTGTGCTTCCACATCGACTGCATGGTCCCGTAGCACCAGCGGTAACGCTGCCGCCAGAGCTGGCGCAGCGAGGCGGGTGCCTCGGTCCAGGCCAGCGCCCGCGGCTCGTAGACGACACGCCAGCCGGAGCGGCAGATCGCCATCGTCAGGTCGGTGTCCTCGGCCAGCGTTCCGGCGCTGACGCCGCCCACGTCGTCGAGCGTGATCCGCCTGAAGGCCCCGATGGCCCCGGGAACGGTGGGGATCGTGCCGAGGATGTCGAACATCCGGCGTTCCAGGTTGAACCCCATCACGTACTCGAGGTGCTGCCAGCGGCCGAGCAGGCCGCGCCGGTTGGCCACCTTGGTGTTGCCGCTGACCGCACCGATGCCGGGGTCGCGCATCCGCAGCGCGAGCCGGCTGAGCGCGTCGGGCGCGAAGATCGTGTCGCCGTCGACCAGGACGAGGATGTCGAACATGGCCTCGGCGATGCCGTGGTTCAGCGCCGCCGGCTTGCCCGCGTTGCGCTGCCTGACCAGGTGGACGCCCGGCAGCCGCAGGCTGCGGACGATCGCCCCCGTGTCGTCGGTGGAGCCGTCGTCGACGACGATGACCTCGAGCGGGCCGGGGTAGTAGCTGCGCGCCATCGACCGCACGGTCGCGGCGATCCCCGCGGCCTCGTTGTACGCGGGGATCACGACCGAGATGCCCGGCGGCCGCCAGCCACGCGGGACGCGCGCGGGCCTGGCGCGGCGCCGGTGCCTGCGGGCGAAGACCAGCAGCGCCAAGATGCGCAGGACCATCAGCGCGCTGGCGGCCAGCAGGCAGGCGGCCAGGGCGGCGATCGTGTGGTCGGCCGCCTGCTGGCTGAGCACGAGCGCGGTGCCGATCACGCGCTGCTCCAGCGTGGCCGGCACGTCGGCGGGCGGGACGTGCGGGTGCAGCCCGGCGGTGACCGTGACGAAGCGGTAGCCGCGAGCACGGAGCCTGTCGATAATCCGCGGCAGCGCGCGCACGGTCCGGCTGCGGTTGCCGCCCGAGTCGTGCAGCATGATGATCGCGCCGTGACCGTCGCTCGGGATCGCGTTCTTGACGATCGTGGCGACGTCCGGCCTGGCCCAGTCCCGCGTGTCCTTGCTGCCAAGGACGATCAGGTACCCGAACTTCGCGGCCCGCCGGTACGCCGTCCACTCAGCCGCCGTGACCGCATCCGTCTTGCCGCTGTAG
>DASPZH010000008.1:0-8264 GCA_035636335.1 Streptosporangiaceae bacterium | reverse complement strand
GTGGCGGTGGCCTGGACCTGGATGTCGTCCGCGCCGTCGATGGTGACGAGGTAGGGCGGCGGCGCGTGAGCCGAGCCGGCATTCGCGAACGGGCGGCCGAACTGCGTGCGCGCGATCTGCCCGGCCCCGAATACGAGTCCGATCAGGGCTGCCACCGCCGCGGCCGCGCTCAGCGGGATCAGTATTCGCCGCCACCGGCCGCTCGCCGCCTGTCCGGCGACGGTCACCGGAGGCGACTGGGGCGTTGTCGCATCGGCGCGCCGCCCGCCCTCGCCGGCCGTCAGCGGTCTCAGTGACTCTCCGCTGACCGCACTGGCTCGGGCGGTGAGCGCCTCGCTGAGCCGATCTTCGGTTCTCGTCATGACTCCTCCCCGATGGCTCTGGCCAGGGCGGCGATGGCGCGGGCGGCGGTGGACTTGACCGTTCCCTGGCTGATCCCGAGCGTCGATGCGATCTCAGCCTCGGACAGTCCCAGGTAGTAGCGCAGGACCAGAACTTCGCGTCGCCGGCCGGGCAGAGCGGCGAGCGCCGCAAGCACCTGCCGACGATCCTCGGCCCTGATCACCTCAGCCTCGGCAGAGGCGCCGACCGAGTGTTCCTCGCGATCATCACGAAGGACGCCAACCCCTCGGGCAACCACCCTGCGTCTGAGCACGGACCGGCAGCCGTTGAGTACCGACGCCCTGATGTAGGCGAGTTCCTCGCCAGGTCTGGGCTTCTTGGCCGCCGCCGCGTGCAACCGGGCGAACACATCCTGGACCACGTCCTCCGCCGTCGGCTGATCGTGCACGATCAGCGTGGCCAGCCGCACGAGCTCGAGGTGATGGCGCCGGAACAGGTCGGCGAGATCCTGTTCCTGAGCCTCCCATGGCTGTTCAGCCGTCACTGGCGCACTCTCGGCTCGTCTGACGCCTGACTCGCCGGCGATCGGCGCGAATGTCACACCCCTAGCACGCTCGGCAAGCCGTTCGGTTGCCCGCTCGGGCACCTGGTCAGGCGATGGCGGGCGGGCGTTCGGCAAGGGTCAGGGTCAGCTCCTCGACCGCCAGCAGCGGCGCGACGCTGGCCGCGAGCCGGTCCCGGCAGCGCAGGATGGCCTCGATCCGGCGGACCGTGGTGCGCGGGTTCGACGACTCGGCCAGCCGGCGCAGCTCGGGCTCGCGGGCCGCGTTGGCCAGCTCCACCTCGGCCCCGAGCTGGACGGCGAGCACGTCCCGGTAGAACGCCGCCAGGTCGAGCAGCGCCAGGTCGAGCGCGTCCCGCTTGATCCTGGTCGCCCGGGACTTCTGCCGTTCCTCGAGTTCCTTCAGGGCGCCGCCGGCGCCCCTGACCGCCGCCGCGACGCCCTTGCCGGTCGAGCCCTCGCCGAACGCGCGCTTCAGCGCCTCCCGCTCCGGCACGTCCAGTTCCTCGGTCGTCGCGATCGCCTCCGCCTCGGCTGCCTTGACCAGCGCGGCCGCGGCGGCGAACGCCTCGGCCAGGCCGGTGACGCGCGCCGGAACCGTGAGCACGTCGGCCCGCAGGCGCGCCGTCTGCGCGTCGGTGGCCAGCCGGCGGGCCCGGCCGATGTGGCCGAGCGAGGCCCGCGCGGCCTCGAGCGCCGCCTCGTGGCCGACGCCCTCACGCTCGAGGATCCCGGCCACGGCCGCCGTCGGCGGAGTGCGCAGCGTGATCAGCCGGCACCGGGACCTGATCGTGGTCGGCAGGTCGGCCGCCGACGGTGCGCAGAGCAGCCAGATCGTCCGCGGCGGCGGTTCCTCGATGGCCTTGAGCAGGGCGTTCGCCGCCTGCTCGGTGGCCCGGTCGGCATCTTCGAACAGTACGACCCGCCAGCCGCCGTAGACCGGGGAGGATGCTGCCTTGAGCACGAGCTCCCTGGTCTGCCTGACCCCGTAGGAGAGCCCGTCGGGGCGGATGAGGAGCATGTCGGCGTGCGTTCCGGCGGCAACCTGACGGCACGAGCGGCACTCGCCGCAGCCGTGGTCGGCGCAGAGCAGCGCGGCGGCGAACGCCCGTGCGGCGACCGAGCGGCCCGAGCCGGGCGGCCCGGTGAACAGCCAGGCATGGGTCAGCGCGCCCCGGCCGCCGCCCGCGCCGTCTCCGCCCGGAGCACCTCCGCCCGGGGCACCTCCGCCCGCCGCGGCCCGAAGCTGCTCGACGACCGCGTCCTGCCCGGCCAGCCGGTCGAACACCGCCCAGGCGGTCATTCGCGTATCACCGGGATCGAGCCGGTGATCTCCTCGGCCCGCTCGGGCACGGGGTCGGGCAGCCGGTCCCTGACCGCCGCATGGACCGCCCTGCTGAGCCGCGTGGGATCCAAGGTGGCATCGAGGATGACGTACCGGTGCGGATCGGCGCTGGCCAGCGCCAGGAACGCGGCCCTGACCCGCTCGTGGAACAGCGTGGGCTCGGCCTCGAGCCGGTCCGCCGACGCGGTGCGGCGGCCCAGACCCTCCGACGGGAGCAGGTCGAGCAGGAAGGTCAGGTCGGGAACCAGGCCGCCGGTGGCCAGCTCGTTGACCTGCCGGATGGCGTTCACGGGAAGCTGGCGGCCGCCGCCCTGGTAGGCCAGCGTCGAGTCGACGAACCGGTCGGTGACCACGATGGTCCCCCTGGCCAGCGCGGGACCGATCACGCTGGCCACGTGCTCGGCCCGGTCCGCCGCGTACATCATGACCTCCGCCCACGGCGACAGGCCGGTGTGGGCCGTGTCGAGCAGCAGCGCGCGCAGCCGCATGCCGACCTTGGTCGCGCCCGGCTCGTGGGTGGCGAGCACGTCGTAGCCGTTCTCGCGCAGCCAGATCGCGAGCAGCCTGGCCTGGGTCGACTTGCCCGCGCCCTCGCCGCCCTCGAACGCGATCAGCAGGCCACGGCCCGGGCGCTGCCCGGGCTCGGCCAGGTCGGCCAGCCCGCTGCCGGTCCGCCCGTCCGCGCGGCCGCCGGCCCGGGCCGCGGCGCCGGCGGCCGACGAGTACGGCAGCGACCTGCCGCGGAAGGCGGCCAGCAGGTCGGGCAGCAGCGGCATTCCCGGCCGGTCGTCCATTTGCCGGTAGGAGGTGAACCCGAGCACCATCGCGACCGCCGCCGCGAGCAGGAGCACCACGTTGTTGCCGACCGCCTGGTAGGTGACGGTGCCGATGGACACGTTGTTCGACCCCGACAGCTTCCCGACCATGGAGGTGATCCCGCCGGCCAGCACGCCGGACAGCGCGATCACCGCGAACATCACGACCCGCAGCGCCGACTGCATGAACGCGAACGTGCGGCCGCGGGTGTCGTCGTCCACCTCGCGGCCGATGATGGTGTAGCCGGTGACGTAGGCCATGCCCGCGAGGATGCCGAGCAGAACGACGAGGAAGACCACGACCGGCAGGTTGGGGATCAGCGCGATCAGCGCGAGCGGCACTCCGGCCACGGTGATGGCCAGGCCGAACAGCCGGCGCCTGCTGAACTTGCCCAGCATCCGCACGCCGACCGACATGCCGAGGGCCAGGCCAATGAACATGGCCGCGAACACCGCGCCCCAGCCGGCCGAGCCGCCGCCCAGCGTGCCCCGCACGTAGACGTAGCCGAGGCCGACGACCGCGCCCGCGCCCGCGAACGCTCCGATCATGCCGATCGCGATGCCGCGGACGACCCGGTTCTCGCCGACGAACCGCCAGCCCAGCCAGATCGACTTGGCCACCGAGGGCACCGAGATCGCCTTCCCCGTCCGGCGCCGCGGCAGCTCGCGCAGCGAGTAGACGGCCAGTGCCGAGATGACGAACGTCACGACGTTGAAGTACAGCGCCAGGCTGATCTGGCCGCGGACCGGGTTGCCGAAGTAGCTCAGCGGCCCGCTCGCCAGCCCGTTGCTGATCCAGGCGAGCGCGACGAACAGCAGCGAGGCGACGGGCGCCGTGCCGTAGGTGGTCAGCAGGCTGTACTGGTTCGCCTGCTCCAGCATGTCAGGCGGTACCAGGTTGGGTATCGACGCGTCCTTGGCCGGAGTCCAGAACAGCGAGGCGCAGCAGGCCAGGAACTGGGCGACGTAGAGCCAGGTGAGCTGGTTGGCGAAGCCGATCACGAGGTTGAGCGGTATCGACAGGTACAGGACGGCCCTGATCACGTCGCCGGTCACCATGTTGATCCGGCGGTCGAGCCGGTCGGCGACCGCTCCGGCCAGCGGGCCGAACAGCAAGTAGGGCAGCAGCGAGGTGATCCAGACCCCGCCGACCGCGATCGCCCCCGCGGTCGCCTGCACGTTATGGCCGGTCAGCGAGTAGGCGAGCGCGGAAAGTGCCAGCAGGCTCAGCCAGTCCCCCAGGCTGGACAGCGACGTGGCGATCCACAGCCGCCGGAACGACCTGATCGACAGCACGCCGTCCTGGTGCTGTCCCAATTGGGGCCTAAGACTCATTGTGCAAGGCTACCGAGACTCCCGCCGCCGCGCCTGGGGCCGCGCCAACGCGGCCGGTCAGGTCCCTGCCGGCCCGTCCGAGCTGGGTGCTTTCGACCGTGCCGGGCCCACCCGCGGCGTCGCCTTCCTGGCCGAGCCCGAGGCCGGCTTCTTGGCCGAGCCCGAGGCCGGCTTCTTAGCCGAGCCCGCCGGCTTCTTAGCCGAGCCCGACTTAGCCGAGCCCGACGCCGGCTTCTTGGCCGAGGCGGACGTGGTCTTACGAGCCGGTGCCGCGCGGCGCTTCGGCGCCGGGCCGGAGGCCCGCCGCTCGGCGAGCAACTCGGCGGCCCGCTGCGGCGTGACCGACTCGGGCAGGTCGCCCTTGCGCAGTGAGGCGTTCGTCTCGCCGTCGGTCACGTACGGACCGAACCGGCCTTCCCGCAGCACGATCGGCTGCCCGCTGGCCGGGTCGTCGCCGAGCTCGCGCAGCGGCGGCGCGGCCGCCGCCCTCGCCGCCCGGCCGCGCTGCTTCGGCTGCGCGAACAACTCCCTGGCCTGGTCGAGCGTCAGCGTGAACAACTGGTCGTCGGACTCCAGCGACCGGCTATCTGTGCCCTTCTTGGCGAACGGGCCGTACCGGCCGTTCTGCACGGTCACCGGCTCGCCGTCCAGCTCGCCGATCGTCCGCGGCAGCGTGAGCAGCTTCAGCGCGTCGTCCAGCGTGACGCTGTCGGGGTCCATGGCCTTCAGCAGCGATGCCGTCCGCGGCTTGGCCGACGCCGGCGCGTCCTCGGAGAGCACCTCGGTGACGTACGGCCCGAACCGGCCGGCCCGCGCGACGATCGTCAGGCCACTGCCCGGATCGGTGCCGAGGATCTTGTCGCCGCTCGGCCGGCCGAACAGCTCGACCGCGAACTCGGGCGTCAGCTCGTCGGGCGCGGTCCCCTCGGGGACGTTCACCCGCTGGCCGTCCCGCTCCAGGTAGGGGCCGTACCGGCCGACCCTGATCACGATGTCGGTGCCGACCAGCGGGAACGAGCTCACGTCCCTGGCGTCGATGTCGCCGATGTCGCTGACCAGGTCCTTCAGGCCTTCTTCCCGGTGCCCGTCGTCGCCGTCGGTGCCGAAGTAGAACCGGCGCAGCCACGGAACCCGGCCCGCCTCGCCCCTGGCGATCTGGTCGAGCGCCTCCTCCATGCTAGCCGTGAACTCGTAGTCGACCAGGTGGGCGAAGTGCCGTTCGAGCAGGTTCACCACGGCGAAGGCGACGAACGAGGGCACCAGGGCGGTGCCCTTCTTGAACACGTACCCGCGGTCCAGGATCGTGCCGATGATCGACGCGTACGTGGACGGCCGCCCGATCTCGCGGTCTTCGAGTTCCTTGATCAGCGAGGCTTCGGTGTACCTGGCCGGGGGCCTGGTCGCGTGGTCGGCGGGGTGCAGCCCGCGCACCGCCAGCGGGTCGCGCTCGGCCAGCGGCGGCAGCCGCCGCTCGCGGTCGTCGCGGTCGGCGCCCTCGTCGACGTCCTCGACGTAGGCCTTCAGGAACCCAAAGAACGTGATGATCTTGCCCGAGGCGCCGAACTCGGCCTCTTCCCCGGACGTCGACCGGCCGGCCAGCCTGACCGAGACCGACTCGCCGATGGCGTCCTTCATCTGCGAGGCGACCGTCCGCTTCCAGACCAGCTCGTACAGGCGCAGTTCGTCGCCCGACAGCCCGGCGGTGGCCGGGGTGCGGAAGGCGTCGCCGGCCGGCCTGATCGCCTCGTGCGCCTCCTGGGCGCTCTTGACCTTGCTCGCGTAGACGCGCGGGGCGTCGGGCACGTACTCGGCGCCGAAGAGCTCGCGGGCCTGGCTCCTGGCCGCGGTCAGCGCCGTCTGCGACAGCGTCACCGAGTCGGTGCGCATGTAGGTAATGTGGCCGTTCTCGTACAGTCGCTGCGCCACCTGCATCGTGTACTTGGCCGAGAAGCCGAGCTTGCGGGACGCCTCCTGTTGCAGCGTCGTGGTGCGGAAGGGCGCATAGGGCGACCGCCGGTACGGCTTGCGCTCGACGGACTTCACGGAGAACGAGGCTCCGTTCAGGCGGTCGGCCAGGCCGGCCGCTGCCGCCTCGTCCAGGTGCAGGATCGCCGGCGCATGCTGGTCGGCGGCGGTCCCGGCCGATCTCAGCTCGCCGGTCGGCGCGAAGTCGCGGCCCTGGGCGATCCGGCGCCCGTCGAGCGCGACCAGCGTGGCCGAGAACCAGGGAGCGGCAGCCGTCGCGTCCCGGTCGGCCGGCTGCGGCGCGAACTCGGCCTCCAGGTCCCAGTAGCGGGCCGACCGGAAGACGATCCGCTCTTTTTCCCTGTCGACCACCAGCCTGACCGCGACCGACTGAACCCGGCCGGCCGAGAGCTGCGGCATGACCTTCTTCCACAGCACGGGCGAGACCTCGTAGCCGTAGAGCCGGTCGAGCACCCGGCGGGTCTGATAGGCCTCGACGAGGCCGTCGTCGACGTCACGAGGGCTGGCCACGGCGGCAGCGATGGCCTCCGGCGTGATCTCGTGGAAGACCATCCGCCTGGCGGGCACCTTGGGCTTGAGCTCCTGGACCAGGTGCCAGGCGATCGCCTCGCCCTCCCGGTCCTCGTCAGTGGCGAGCAGCAGTTCGTCGGCGTCCTTCAGCAGCCTCTTCAGCTTGCTGACCTGCTGGCGCTTGTCCGCGTTGACCACGTAGAGCGGCTCGAAGTCGGCATCGATATTGACGCCGAGCCTGGCCCACGGCTCCTTGCGCAGCTTGTCCGGAATGTCGGCGGCACTGCCCGGCATGTCGCGAATGTGACCAATGCTCGATTCGACGACATAGCCCTTGCCGAGATACCCGGCAATCGTCCGTGCCTTGGCAGGCGACTCGACGATGACCAGCCTCCTCGCACCGTTGGCCGCGGTGTCGGTGCTCGCCCCGCCTTTCCTCGTCGCCGGGCTTGTCCTTGCTGCCACGCGTTCCTACCTCACATCTCGCAGACGCCAGGAGGCTACCGCACGTAGCCGACTGACTCCGCGCGTCCGGTCACATCGCTCGTCTGTGCCATCAAACGCGTTTCGCGGTGACTGATTCCCTCAGGCCGATTGAATCATCGCCGCCTGTGCGCACAATAAGGGTGATGGCGGAGTACTCCTACCTCGTGCTCAACTTGCCGCGCGGAACGTCCAGGGACGTCGTGCGGCGGATCCTGACGGACCATGCCGAGTACGGGCACTGGGAGCTGGCCAGACTGCGCCTGGCGGCGGACGGCAGCCGGACAGCCACCCTGCGCCGCCAGATTATCCGGCCACGGCAGCCGGCCGCGCAAGTGTGGCCGGTCAGCGCCCGGTTCTGGCCTGGCTGACCGTCCCGGCCGCTCCGTCCAGGCCGCTCCGTCCCGGCCCGGCCGGGACAATCGGGCAGAGCGGGCCGGCCGCCGGGGTAACCGAGAGGCCGGCCGGGCTAGGCCTGGGCTAGGCCGGCATCCGGCCGAGCCGACAGGCTCGTGGTCGCGCAGCCGGTCGGCCGGACCGCAGGGCTGTCGAGAGGTGAGCGGTCAGCCGCCGGCATGCGAGGCCGACCGGCTCGTCAGCCTGGCGCCGGTCAGCGTGCGGCCGAGTGCGACGCCGAACCTGGCAGGCGGTGCCGCGTGCCTGGGCTTGGCGCGCCTGCCGTCGTGCGGCTGAGCGTCCCGGCCAGGGCCGTCCAGCCGGTGCTTGCTCCGGTAACCGCCCTGCGCTTGGCCGGCCGGCTCGTCTGGTCCCCAGAAACTCTCGTCGGCCTCGTGCTCGCGCCCGCTCCCTGGCTCGCGCCCGGGCCCGGACGGCATCTCGCGCCCGGTCTCCCCGGTCTGGCGTCCCGACCCGGTCTCGCGCGACC
>DASPZH010000007.1:0-5853 GCA_035636335.1 Streptosporangiaceae bacterium | reverse complement strand
GCGACCTGCCCGGAATGCGGCGCCCGGGTCGACCAGTCCGCCGCGTCGATGGCGGAGCATCCCACGTGCCGGTACTGCGCGCAGCCACTGCCCTGTGAGCCCGTTCTCTGAGGGCCTAGCCCTTCCCGGGGTTGAACACCTCAAGGGGGTCGAGCGCGTGGCGCACCGCGGCCTGCAGCGCGAGCGAGCCCGGGTCGAGTTCCCGCCGCATGCCGTCGCGTTTAAGGATCCCGACGCCGTGCTCACCGGTCACGGTGCCGCCCAGCGCGATCGCCGCGTCGAGGAACTGCTCGAACGCCGCCTGCGCCGCCATCCGGGCCGCCGAATCGCCCGGCGGCGTGATGATCAGCGGGTGCAGGTTCCCGTCACCGGCGTGCGCGACCGTGGCGATCCGCACGCCGTGCCGGGCCGCGATCGCGCTCATCTGCTCCAGCATCGCGGGGACCTTTGACCGGGGCACGCAGATGTCCTCGGTGAGCACCGGGCCGAGCCGCTCGAGCGCCGGGTAGGCCAGCCGCCGGGCGTCGAACAGGGCCTCGGCCTCGGCGTCATCGGTGGACTGCTCGGCCCACCGCGCCCCCGTCTCGGTCATGGCGGCGGCGATCGCGGCCGACTCGGTCGCGCCCGCATCCCCTGGCGTGTCCACCCGGGCCAGCAGCAGCGCGGCCGCGTCCGCGTCGATGCCCAGGTGCTTCCACTCCTCCACGGCCTCCAGGCAGGCCCGGTCCAGGAGCTCGAGGACCGCGGGGGTCAGCCCGCGCCGCGTGATCTGGGCTACCGCCTGCCCGCACGAGACCAGATCGGGGAAGGCCCCGACGATGGTCCGCGGTATCCCGGCGGGCGCGGGCCGCAGCCGCAGCGTCACCTCGGTCACCACGCCGAGCGTGCCCTCGGATCCGACGAACAGCCCGACCAGGTCCAGCCCGGCGACGCCCTTGGTGGTGCGCCGCCCCAGGCGGACGGCGTCGCCGTAGGCGACCGGCCCGCCGACGACCGCGCGCAGGCCAAGCACGTAGTCACGGGTGACGCCGTACTTCAGGCAGCACAGGCCGCCCGCGTTGGTGGCGACGTTGCCGCCGATCGTGGACCACGGCGCGCTGGCCGGGTCCGGCGGGTACCACAGGCCGTGTTCGGCCACCGCGGCCTTGACGTCGTTGTTGACCGCGCCCGGCTGCACCACGCACACCAGGTTGTCCGGATCGATCTCGAGCACCTGGTTCATCCGGGACAGGTCGAGGATGACGCATCCGCTGACCGCGTTCGCCCCGCCGGACAGGCCGGTGCCCGCGCCGCGCGGCACGATAGGGGCGCCGAGCTCGGCGCAGGTGCGCACCACGTGCTGCACCTCGGCCTCGGTCCGCGCGCGCACGCCGGCGACGGCCGTCCCGGCCGGCGCCCACTCGGCGTCGTCGCGGGAGATAGCGGCGAGCACGTCCGGATCGACCACGAGACGGTCGCCGGGCAGGCCCCGGTTCAGGGCCTCGACGAGGGCCGCGTGTGCTGATCCCATGACACGACCCTAGGCGGTGCCCGGCCAGGCAGCCAGTTCGCATGCCAGCCGGCCCGGCTATCTGGTTCGCTTCTGGTCATGACATCACCAGCCGATATCGATGCCGCCGGGGTACCGCCCTGGTTCTCCGCCGCCTTGGCCGCCGCCGTCCAGGAGCGGACGACGACCGTCGAGGGAACCGCCATCGCCTACCGGGCGTGGGGAGACCCGGCCGGCCGGAGCATCGTGCTGGTCCACGGCGGCGCCGCCCACTCCCGCTGGTGGGACCACATCGCCCCGCTGCTGGCCAACGGCTGGCGCGTGGTCGCCATGGACCTGTCAGGACACGGCGACAGCGGCCGCCGGGATAGCTACAGCCTCGATACCTGGGCTCGCGAGGTACTCGCCGTCGTCGCCGACGCCGGGACCGCCGCCTCCTCCGTCGTCATCGGGCACAGCATGGGCGGCCTGGTCACGCTGCGGCTCGCCACCTTGGCCGGGTCCCGGATCGCCGGGGCCGTCGCCATCGACTCGCCCATCAGGGACATGGCCCCCGAGGACCGCGCGGCGCGCCAGCAGCGAGCCTTCGGGCCGTTGCGCGTCTATCCGACCCGCCAGGCGGCGATGGCCCGTTTCCGGCCGGTCCCCGATCAGCCAGCGCTGGCCTATATCAAGGATCACGTGGCCGCCACCTCGGTCCGCCCGGCCGAAGGCGGCTGGACGTGGAAGTTCGACCCGCGCGTCTTCGTCCGAGACCATCTCACCCCCGAGCTGCTGACCAGGCTCGACTGCCGGGTCGCGCTGTTCCGGGCGGAACACGGCCTCGTCACGCCGCAGCAGGGTGAGGTCATCTACGACCGGCTCGGCCGGGTCGCCCCCCTCGTCGAGATCCCGGCCGCGGGTCACCACATCATGTTCGACCAGCCCATCGCACTCGTGGCGGCGCTCCGCACGCTGCTCTCCGACTGGGACCACTCGATACCTCACCGGCAGGGCCCGGAGCGGTAGCAATCGCCGGCGGGTGAGCACGCACCCGGTCCGTTCGGAAAAATTGAAGTCGGGGGGCGGTCGGCTCAGGCCGTGATCCGGGTCTCGAGCAGGTGGTCCAGGGCCGCGGCGGCGTCCAGGGGGTGCGCGATCGCGCCCCAGCGGGCGCCGGCCAGGCCGGCCAGGTGCGCGGCCTGCTCGTGGTCGTCGGCCGGGGCCAGGATGATCAGCTCGGGCAGGGCGCGGGCCGTCTGCAGCGTGTCGTCCTCGTCGGTGCTGCGGCAGTCGGATAGCAAGATGACCACCCGGCGGCGGGCCCGGGCCGGGGCCAGTTGCTCGCCCGCGGCCTTGAGCGCGGCGGCCAGCCTGGTCACGCCGTGCCCCCGCATCCGGAGCAGCCGCTCCGCCACCGCCGCGGGCGCGATGTCGCTGACCAGGGGGCGGATCACCTCGACCGAGCCGGCGAAGGACAGCACCGCGTGCTCCTGCGGGGCGCGCAGCGCGCAGGCGGCGGCGACCGTCGCGGCCGCGGCCAGCCCTGCCCCGCTCATCGAGCCCGACCGGTCGACCACGACCGCGAACGCCGTGCGCGCCTTCGCCCACTGCACGGTGGTCAGGTCGTCGGGGACCACCGGGCGGCCCTCGGCGCGGGCGGCGGACACGCCCTCGATCGAGGCGTCGATGTCCAGGTCGCCGTCGATCGCCCCGCGGACCGGCCGCAGCCTTGAGATCCCGCGCATTCCGACGCGGCCGACCCGGGCCCGCTCGAGTACGATGCCGGCGCTGAGCCGGATCGCGGCGGCGCGCAGGTTCTCGTCGGTCGCGGTGGTCATGACGGCCAGCAGCTCGAACGCGGCCGGGTCGTCGGCCAGGGCCTGGCTCATGGCCCGCTCGTCGAGGACGCCGACCTCGGGGCTGATCTCGGCGAAGCGGGCGTGCCGGGCGAGCTCACGCCGCCCGACTGTCTTTCCCTCGGACCGTCCGGACTTAGGCCTTGGCCGCTGATGGCGCCCGCCGGCCCCGGGAGCGGCCGGCGGGCTGGTCATTCCCCCGGGCGGGTCTCACCTCCCGCCGGGTCGCCGGCCACCGCAGCGGCCCGCACGCGCCGGAATATCTCCTCGATGACCTGGTCGGCCGACCGCTGGCAGGATTCGTGCCGCCGCACCCGCCCGGACAGGGTGGTCAGCGCCGCGTCCAGCCCGGCCTGCCAGTCATCGGCCGGGACGGCGCGGATCTCGGCGAGTTCGGGGACCAGCCGGGCGTAGTCGATGGCGCCCCGGACCGAGGCGCCCGAGCGAAGGTCGGGGTGCTCGCGGGTGGCGCGGGCCAGCTCGACCGCCTCGGTGACGAGAGACTGCTTGGCGCGGGAGGCTTCGAGCTGGACGATCTGGCGCTCGTGCTCGGCGTCCTGGTAGCCGACGGAGATCAGGCAGGTCCGGTCGTACAGTGCCATCGACAGCCGGGAAGTGCCCACCGAGTCGTACGGGTTCATGGCCGCGACCAGCCGGAAGCTCTCGTCCGCGACGACGCGGCCGAGCCGCGGCACGTTGATCTCGCCCTCGGACATGACGGTGAGCAGGACGTTGATCGTCTCTTCCGGGACCCGGTTGAGCTCCTCCACGTACAGCAGCCCGCCGTCGCGCATGGCCCGGACCAGCGGCCCGTCGGAGAAGTTCTCCGGCCGGTAGCCCTGCTCGAGTACGAGCGCCGGGTCGAAGGAGCCGACGAGGCGGGCCGGGGTCAGCTCGGCGCTGCCCTCGACGAGCACGAACTCGGCGTGCCGGGCCGCCGCGACCTGCCGCAGCAGGGTGGACTTGCCGGTGCCCGGCGGCCCCTCGAGCAGGATGTGGGCGCCAGACGCGAGCGCGGCTCGCACCAGCTCCAGCTCGCGCTGGCGCCCGACTACCTGTTTCGCCACTCGGTCAGTGCTCGTGGACGATGACGCCGCGCACGTTCTTGCCGGCCAGCAGGTCCTCGTAGCCCTCGTTGACCTCGTCCAGGGTGTAGGTCCGGGTGATGATCTCGTCGAGCTTGAGGTCGCCGGCCTGGTACAGCCCGAGGATCTTGGGGATGTCGGTGGTCGGGTTGCAGTCGCCGAACAGGCTGCCCTTGATCGTCTTGCGGAACAAGGTCATGATCGAGCCCGACACGGTAACGGTCGGTATCTCCAGCTTGTTCAGCCCAGTCACCACGACCGTGCCGCCCTTGCCGATCGCGTTGAACCCGGCCTCGACGACTTCGGCCGTCATGAGATCGACGGTGAGGATGGCGGAGTCGGCGCCCTGTCCCCTGGTCATCTCGAAGATGGCCCCCTGCGCCTCTTCGGCGGTGGCGAACGCGTGGGTCGCGCCGAGCTCCATCGCCTTCTCGCGCTTGTTCTCCAGCGGGTCGATGGCGACGACGTTCTTCGCGCCGGCGTAGCGGGCGCCCTGGACCGCGTTGATGCCGATGCCGCCGATGCCGTAGACCGCGACCGTGTCGCCGGGAGCGACGTTCGCGGAGTTCACGGCGGAGCCCCACCCGGTCGGCACGCCGCAGCCGACCAGCACGGCCTTGTCCAGCGGCAGGTCGTCATCGACCTTGACGGCCGAGGTCTGGCTGATCACGCCGTACTGGCTGAAGGTCCCGATCATGCACATGGCACCGTACTGGCCGCGGGGCCCGGTGAGGGGGAACCGCTCACCGGGCAGGTAGCCCTCGAGGATCGTCGCGCCCATGTCGCAGATCGACTGGCGGCCGGTGGCGCAGTAGCGGCAGACGCCGCAGTTCGGGATGAAGGAGAGGACCACGTGGTCGCCGGGCTTCACGCGGGTCACGCCCGGCCCGACCTCCTCGATGATCCCGGCACCTTCGTGGCCCAGCACCATGGGCAGCCGCGCCGGGAGATCGCCGTGCGCTATGTGGATGTCGGAGTGGCACAGGCCCGCGTGGGTGTAGCGGATGAGAACCTCACCTTCCCGCGGCCCATCCAGGTCGAGCTCCTCGATTTCGATGCGCTTACCGGGCTCGTAGACGACAGCAGCCTTGGTCTTCATCGACGCTCCTTCGGATTAAGTGACGGTCCTAACTCTTCCCCGGCTTCGGGGCGTTGAGTGTTTTAAATCTTGACATGACCTTCAGGCTAGGGACACGCCTGGCGGTGCCCGATGTCGTGCGGCGGCTCGTAGAACGTGGTCTGCCTGAGCTGGTCGTGGCAGGTGCGGCAGGATACCCAGACGTGGCCCATGCCGCGGCCGCGTTCGGCTCCCTCCCGGGCCGCCGCGCAGATGCAGGGCTTCCAGCTGACCTGGGCGCGGCCGGGCCACAGCTGATGACCGAACGGGCAAAACTGGGGCTTGTGTTCGAAAATAGATACTGCCACGAAAATGATCATGCCC
>DASPZH010000006.1:0-13672 GCA_035636335.1 Streptosporangiaceae bacterium | reverse complement strand
TGGCTCAGCGTCTGGTTCCAGCGCGAGTCGGCCGTGGCCTACCGCCGGACCAGGGAGACCATCGCCCTGGTCATCGTTCAGTTCGTGGAGACCTTCAACGGGATACGTGCCGTGCAGGCCTTCCGCAGGGAGCCGCGGAACGAGCAGATCTTCGGCGAGCTCAACCAGGGCTACGCGGACGCGCAGCTCAAGTCCATGCGCCTGGTCGCCATCTACTTTCCCGGCGTCACGCTGATCGGCAACCTGGCCGTCGGGGCGGTCCTGCTCTACGGCGGCGTGCGCGTCATCGACCACGCGATGCCGGTGGGCGTGCTCGTCACCTTCCTGCTCTACCTGCGCCGGTTCTTCGAGCCGCTCCAGGACGTGTCGCAGTTCTACAGCACGTTCCAGTCGGCGGCAGCCGCTCTCGAGAAGCTGTCCGGGGTGCTGGACGAGGCACCGTCGGTGCCCGAGCCGCGTACCACCGCCGGGTTGCCTTACCAGCCCCCAGGCGCCGGTCCCGGCAGGCAGCTTGAGCTCGCCTCGGTGCGATTCGGCTACCGGGACACCGTGGTGCTGCCGGGGATGGACCTGACGATCCCGGCCGGGCAGACGGTCGCCCTGGTCGGCGCCACCGGGGCGGGCAAGACGACGATCGCCAGGCTGCTGGCCAGGTTCTACGATCCCGACGAGGGCCGCGTGCTGCTCGGCGGGGTCGACCTGCGCGACCTGGCCGACGCCGACCTGCGCCGCGAGGTCATCCTGATCACGCAGGAGAACTTCCTGTTCAGCGCGACCATCGCGGAGAACATCGAGCTCGGCAGGCCCGGGGCGTCCCGGGCGGAGGTCGAGGCGGCGGCGCAGGCCGTCGGGGCCGGCGACTTCATCGCCGACCTGCCCCACGGCTACGACACCAGCGTCGGCAAGCGAGGCGGTCGGCTGTCGGCCGGCCAGCGGCAGCTTGTCTCGTTCGCGCGGGCGTTCCTCGCCGCGCCCAGCGTGCTCATCCTGGACGAGGCGACGTCGCTGCTCGACCTGCCCGGCGAGCGGGTCGTCCAGCGGGCGCTGCAGACCGTCCTGGCCGGCCGCACGGCCGTGATCATCGCGCACCGGCTGTCGACGGTGCGGATCGCGGACCGGGTGCTGGTGCTCGACCACGGGCGGGTGACCGAGGACGGTTCGCCGGCGGACCTGCTCGCCAGCGGCGGCGAGTACTCCGACCTGCACGATGGCTGGCTGCGCAGCCTGGCCTGAGCTTGGGGCCCGGCCCGGCACGCCGTCAGCCTCCCGGGCGCACCGCGGGCGCCGGTCCGCTAAGCTGGCCGACGTGACCGCAGGACGTAAGCAGCCTAGCGAGGACGCGCAGGCCAAGCACCTGGCCGATGTCGCGCTCGCGGCGAACTTCGATGATCTCCTCTCGCACGCGCAGGCGGCGGAGAGGCAGTACCGGGCGGCTCAGGCGACGGCGGAGGCGCCGGCCGAGCAGTACCGGCTGGCGAAGCGGCTGGATACCGCGCTGACCGACGTGATGCGTTCCGCCTACGCGGCGGTACGGGCCGAGATCGGGCCGCGTGGTTACGAGGACCGGATCTCCAAGCGCAAGGCGATGGCGACACCGGTCGTGCACGCGCTGCACGCCGAGGCCGAGCGGCTGCTGACGCTGCGCGAGACGCACCGCCTGACCGGCATCCCGCCCCGCCCGGAGGGAGTCGGGCTGCGGCCGGATACGCTGAGCGCGCAGGGCGCGCACTGACCGGCCGGTCCTCGATACGAATAATCTGAGATCATGGGACTCGCGCAGGCCAGGCCCGGCGTTGACAGCTATGTGAACCGGATGGCCCCGCTAGCCGTCTGTAGTCACGAGGAAAGCTACAAAGACTCTGCCCAGAAACCATCACGATGTGCCATGTCGTCACAGAGCGGTTACCTGGCAGATTAGACAGTGACGATCACCACACCCCCACTTATCAGGAGGCGCACGGATGTGCCCGCATTCGCCCCCGTGCCCGAGTGCTAGCGACCCGGACCACGAAGCGGCTCGAACTCTTATCAGCCACCCCGAACAGGGTTGGAGCCTGCTCTGCAACGGCATCGTCGTGTTCGAGGACACCGGCGAACTGCTGCCCGACGGCGACGCCATCGCCCCGCACCGACCTACTGACCTGGTTACCCGGCCGGTATCGGCCTCGCCAGCCGCCTGACCTGGACTCGTCAGGCCGCTGCGCCGAGCGGCAGCGACGGGCACCCGCCCGCCGGTCCCGCCATCCCGTCAGCCGAGCCGCCCGCAGGGGACCACGGCAGCTTCGCCGACCACACGCTCCCGGATCGCCTCGGCATCGCCGCTCGCCCGCGCGCGACTCGCTCAGCCGGGCCGGCCGGCGCCGCTGAGGACACCGCGCAGCCAGGACGTGGTGGCCGCGGCGATGGCCTCGGGATGCCGGGACAGCGCGTGGGCCTCGCCGGGAAGCACGATCAGCGTGTCGGCGTCCGCCGGGTCGGGGATCCCGAACGGGTCCCGTTCGCCGTTGATGACCAGGACAGGAACCTCGGCGGCGCGCAGCTCGCCCGCGCGGGACCGCTCGGGCACCGCGCCCTTGCCGGGGGGATGCAGCGGGAACGCCAGCGCCACCACGGCCAGCGCTCCGGCTGTCCGCGCGGTCCGGCAGGCCACCCTGGCGCCGTTGCTGCGACCGCCCTGCACCAGCGGCAGCCCCGGATACCTGGCCCGAAGGGCACCGATGACCTCCAGCCAGGCCGCGTCCTGCCGGCCGGGCGAACCCGGCGCCCTGGCCCCCGCGACCCGGTACGGCTGCAGCACGCGCGCCACGACCGCGCCCGCCGCGCCGCCGCCCCGGCCCGCCGCGAGCAGGTCCTTGCTGGCGATGCCGCCACCCGCGCCGTGGGTCAGGACCAGCAGGAACTCCGGCCCATCCGGCGTGCCCTGGCCGACCGGCGCCGCGTCGATCTCGGCCCGGGCCGGACCTGACGCCGTTGAGATGTCCATACCAAGCAGGGTACGGGCGTCGGCCGGCCACGACCGCGCGGCGACCCATGATCAGCGCGGTACGGTGCATGCGTGCGAGAAGCGAGCGGACCGCTGTGGGCTGACCGGGCCTTCCTGCGCGACATCCAGTACGCCGATGACCGCAACCTGGCTGCCAGGCAGTCCATCTACGCCTACTGCGAGCACAAGGCCGACCTCCCGGCGCTGGTGATCGGCTCCCTGGACCTAGGCGGCCACGAGGTCGTGGCCGACGTCGGCTGCGGCAACGGCCTGTACCTGGCCGAGCTCGCCAGCCACGGCCACCGCGCGCCGGCCGCCGGGGTGGATCTGTCGCCGGGGATGCTCCGAGCGGCGTGCCTCCGGGCTCCTGCCGCGCGGCTGGCCGCGGGCGACGCGGCGGAACTCCCGCTGCGTGACCGAGCCAGCGACGTCACGCTCGCGATGCACATGCTGTATCACGTTCCCGAGCCGACCGAGGCGGTCGGCGAGCTGCGCCGGGTCACCCGGCCGGGCGGCACGGTGGAGATCGGCCTCAACGCCGACGATCACCTCAGCGAGCTGCGCGCCCTGGTCAACGCCGAGCTCGGCGCCGCCGGGCTTCCGGCCAGGCATGTCGTCAGGGAGCGGATCACGCTCGACGAGGCCGAGGTCATGCTCGCCGGCGTGTTCGGCTCGGTCGTCCGGCATGACCTGACCGGTCACCACGCACACCGGCTGGCTGGTCTGCACCTGAGCCTGCCCCAGGCACGCCCGGTCGATCCCGGGATCCGTCGCATCGGATGCCCGACCGGCGAGTGATCGCCACGCTCGGGACTGACTCGACGTCTGGCCGCGCCCTTACAGGATGCGGGACAGGAACTGGCCGGTGTACGACTCCGGCACCTTGGCGATCCGTTCCGGCGTGCCCGTCGCGATGACCAGGCCGCCGCGCGACCCGCCCTCCGGGCCCAGGTCGATTACCCAGTCCGCCGTCTTGATCACGTCCAGGTTGTGCTCGATCACGATCACCGTGTTGCCGCCGTCGACGAGCCGGCCGAGCACGCCGAGCAGCTTGCGGATGTCGTCGAAGTGCAGCCCGGTCGTCGGCTCGTCGAGCACATAGATCGTCCTCCCGGTCGACCGGCGCTGCAGCTCGGAGGAGAGCTTGACCCGCTGCGCCTCGCCGCCGGACAGGGTCGGCGCGGGCTGGCCCAGCCTGACGTAGCCCAGCCCGACGTCCACCAGCGTCTTCAGGTGCCGGTAGATGGCCGGGACCGGCTCGAAGAACTCGGCGGCCTCCTCGATCGGCATGTTCAGCACGTCGGCGATGGACTTGCCCTTGTAATGCACCTGAAGCGTGTCGGTGTTGTACCTGGCGCCGTGGCAGATCTCGCACGGCACGTAGACGTCGGGCAGGAACTGCATCTCGATCTTGATCGTGCCGTCGCCGGAGCAGGCCTCGCACCGGCCGCCCTTGATGTTGAACGAGAACCGGCCGGGCTGGTAGCCCCGGATCTTCGCCTCGGTCGTCTGCGCGAACAGCTTCCTGACATGGTCGAACACGCCAGTGTAGGTCGCCGGGTTCGACCGCGGCGTCCGGCCGATCGGCCCCTGGTCCACGTGCACCACCTTGTCGAGCTGGTGTATGCCGGTCACCTTGCCGTGCTTGCCAGGCACGATCCTGGTGCCGTGCAGCTCCTTGGCCAGCGCGGCGTACAGGATGTCGTTGACCAGCGTCGACTTGCCCGAGCCCGAGACTCCGGTGATCGCGATGAAGCAGCCGAGCGGGAACGCGACGTCCACGCCGCGCAGGTTGTGCTCGGTCGCCCCCTTGACCACGACCTCGTTGCCGCGGCTCGCCTTCCTGCGCCTGGCCGGCACCGGGATCGACTCCCGTCCGGTCAGGTACGCGCCGGTCAGCGACTCCTCGCTGGCCAGCAGTTCGGACAGCGGCCCGGAGACCACGATCTGGCCGCCGTGCTCCCCGGCCCGGGGGCCGATGTCCACGACCCAGTCCGCGGCCCTGATCGTGTCCTCGTCGTGCTCGACCACGATCAGCGTGTTGCCCAGGTCGCGCAGCCGCAGCAGCGTCTCGAGCAGCCGGTGGTTGTCCCGCTGGTGCAGCCCGATCGACGGCTCGTCCAGCACGTACAGGACGCCCACCAGGCCGGAACCGATCTGGGTCGCCAGCCTGATCCGCTGCGCCTCGCCGCCCGCCAGCGTGGCCGACGCGCGGTCCAGCGTCAGGTAGTCCAACCCGACGTCGAGCAGGAAGCCCAGCCTCGCGTTGATCTCCTTGAGCACCCGCCCGGCGATCTGGGTGTCCCGGTCGGACAGCTCCAGCGTGCGCAGCAGCTTGGCCAGCTCCCCGATCGCCAGGGCGCAGTACTCGGCGATCGACCGGCCGTCCATCGTCACCGCCAGCGTGAGCGGCTTCAGCCTGGTCCCGTGGCAGGACGGGCACGGCACCTGGCGCATGAACCCGGCGAACCGCTCCCGGCTTGAGTCGCTCTCCGCCTCGGAGTGCCGCCGCGAGATGTAGGGGATCGCGCCCTCGAAGTTCGTGTAGTACGAGCGCTCCCTGCCGTACCTGTTCTTGTACCTGACGTGCACCTGCTCGCCGTAGCCGTACAGCAGCGCCTTCCTCGCGGCGGCCGGCAGCTTGGCCCACGGCGTGTGCACGCTGAACCCGAGCGCGTCGCCGAGCGCCTCCATCAGCCGCAGGAAGTAGTCGCTGACGTGCCCGCCGCTCCACACGCCGATCGCGCCGTCGGCCAGCGAGAGGTCCTCGTAGGCGACCACGAGCTCGGGGTCCACCTCCATCCGGGTGCCCAGCCCGGTGCAGTCCGGGCAGGCTCCCCAGGGAGAGTTGAACGAGAACGACCGCGGCTCGAGCTCCTCGAAGGACAGGTCGTCGTACAGGCAGGCCAGGTGCTCGGAGTACATCCGCTCCCGGTTCGGGTCGGACTCGGGCAGGTCGACGAAGTCGAGCACGACCACGCCGCCGGACAGGCCGAGCGCGGTCTCCACGGAGTCGGTGAGCCGCCGCCTGGCCGACTCCTTGACCGCGAGCCGGTCGACGATCACCTCGATCGTGTGCTTCTCGTACTTCTTGAGCGCGGGCAGCCGGCTGGTCCCGGTCGCCGCGTCGTCGAGCCTGATCGTCACGCCGTCGACCCTGGCCCGGGAGTAGCCCTTGGTCTGCAGCTCGCGGAGCAGCTCGGTGTACTCGCCCTTGCGGCCGCGGATCACCGGCGCGAGCACCTGGAACCTGGTGTCCTCGTCGAACTCGAGCACCCGGTCAACGATCTGCTGCGGGGTCTGCCGCGCGATCGGCCGCCCGCATTCCGGGCAGTGCGGCTTGCCGATCCTGGCGAACAGCAGCCGCAGGTAGTCGTAGACCTCGGTGACCGTGCCGACCGTCGACCGCGGGTTGCGGCTGGCGGCCTTCTGGTCGATCGAGACGGCCGGCGACAGCCCGTCGATGAAGTCCACGTCGGGCTTGTCCATCTGGCCGAGGAACTGCCTGGCGTAGGCCGACAGCGACTCCACGTACCGGCGCTGGCCCTCGGCGAAGATCGTGTCGAACGCGAGACTCGACTTGCCCGAGCCGGACAGCCCGGTGAACACGATCATGGCATCCCTGGGCAGGTCCAGCGAGACATCCTTGAGGTTGTGCTCGCGGGCACCGCGGACTACCAGTCGCTCTGCCACTGTGCGCTCTGTTCCTCCTGGTCTGTGCTAGCTGGCCTGTGCTAGCTGCTCTGGGCTAGCTGCTCTGGGCTAGCTGGTCTGGGCTAGCTGGTCTGGGCTAGCTGGTCTGGGCTAGCTGCTCTGGGCTAGCTGTCGGGGCGGTGAGATCGGGCAACACGGGGCTGCAAGGTGCGCCGTCAATCGTATCCGCGCCTACTGACATTTTCCGGCGCTCCCCGCCCGGCGACAAACCCGCCACCAACGAAGCGTGCCGGCCGGCGCCGTTATTCCGCGTCCTTCCGCGCGGCAGCAGCGCGGGCACGCGGTCCGGACTGCCATCCCGGCTGCGCCATTCCCCCCGTCGTGCGAGAAGATGGCGTCCGTGAGCCAGCCGCCAGGGCCGCACTCGGTTGACCTGACGATCGCGAGGATCTCGGAGGCCGACGGCCGACTGCTCGCGTCCGGGTCCGCGCTGACCGAGGACCAGCTCCGCGAGCCCTCGCTGCTGCCCGGCTGGAGCCGGGCCCACGTGCTGACCCACCTCGCTCGCAACGCCGACGGCCTGGGGAACCTGCTGACCTGGGCACGAACCGGCATCGAGACGCCACAGTACGAGAGCTTCGAGGCGCGCGACGCGGAGATCGAGGCGGGCGCAGGCCGGCCGGCCGCAGACATCATCGCGGATCTGTCTCGTTCATCGCAAAAATTCATCGGCCAGGCGCGCGAGCTGCCTGACGAGGCCTGGCTGGCGCAGGTCAGGGGCCTGCGCGGACCGCCGCACCCGGGCTGGTACACGCTGCACAGGCGGCTGACCGAGGTGGAAGTCCACCACGTCGACCTGTCCGCCGGCTACGGGCCGGCCGACTGGCCCGACTGGTTCGTCACCGACATGCTCTACGAGGTCATCAGCCGGCTGTCGGTCAAGCCGGAGTCGCCGTCGGCCGTGCTGACCGACACCGCGAGCGGCAGGCAGTTCCTGCTTCCGCCGGACGCGACGTCGGACCTGACGATTTCCGGCCCCGGGCACCTGCTGCTCGCCTGGCTGCTCGGCCGGGACGGCGGCGCGGGCCTGTCCGCGGACCCCGACGGGCCGCTGCCGGACATCCCGCCGTACTGATGACATGCTGTGGTTGACACCACGACGCGAGAGGACACCATGACTTACACCGGCAACGTGAGCGTCGGCGGCCCGGCGCAGACCAGGCAGGTGCCCGGCCTCGCGATCACCAAGGTCGCGGTAGGCCCGATGAACAACAACGCCTACCTGCTGCGCTGCACGAACACGGGCAGCCTGCTGCTGGTCGACGCCGCCAACGAGCCGGAGACCCTGCTCAGCCTGATCGGCGACACGCCGCTGGCCACGATCGTGACCACGCACCGGCACGGCGATCACTGGCAGGCGCTGGAGGCGGTCGCCAAGGCCACCGGGGCCGAGACGGTCGCGCACGGGCAGGATGCCCCGGCGCTTCCGGTGCCACCGTCGGTCCTGGTCAGCCACGGTGACACGATCCGAGTCGGCGACGTCAGGCTGTCGGTGATCCACCTGCGCGGGCACACGCCCGGCAGCATCGCGCTGTGCTACGACGCGGGCGGGGAACTGGCCGACCAGCCGCACCTGTTCACCGGTGACTCGCTGTTCCCCGGCGGGCCGGGCAACACCGATCACGACCCGGCCAGGTTTGGCGCCCTGATCACCGACCTGGAGGACCGGGTCTTCGCCGAACTCCCGGACGGCACCTGGGTCTACCCGGGCCACGGCTCGGACACGACGATAGGGACCGAGCGCCCGCACGTGCCCGAGTGGCGTGCCCGCGGCTGGTAACCGAGGATCTCGCCGTTCCGTGCCGCGCCCTTCCGTGCCGCGCCGGCCCGTCGTGCGCACCGAGTTCGCCGTCGTCGGCGCCGGGATCACCGGGCTGTCCGTCGCGTGGGCGCTGGCCAGGCGCGGACGCGAGGTCGCGGTGCTCGACCGCGCCGCGGTCGGCCACCACGCCGGCGGCTCGCACGGCGCCTGCCGGATCTTCCGGCTCGGGTACGACGACCCCGGCTACGTGGGCCTGGCCGCGCGAGCCAGGGGGTTGTGGGGCGAACTCGAGGAGGCATGCGGCGAGCGGCTGCTGCATCCGACGCCTCAGCTAACGTTCGGGCCGAAGCTAGCGCAGGTGCGGGCGGCGATGCTGGCCGCGGGCGCCGCGTGCGAGATGCTGCCGGCCGCCGAGGCCATGGCCAGGTATCCAGGCGTGAGCGTGACCGGCGAGGTGCTGGTCGAGCCCGCGTCCGCGGTCATCGCGGCCGACCGCGCGCTGGCCGCCCTGGCGGCACTTGCGGCCCCGGCGGCACTGGCTGCCCCGGCGGCCCCGGCGGCCCCGGCCGACCGCGCCGGGCCGGCGGGCGGAATCGGGGCGGGCGTGCCGGTCACGTCCCTGGCCGACGACGGGCGGCGGGTCGTGGTCGGCACCACCGCCGGCGACGTCGAGGCGCGCCGGGTCGTCGTCTGCGCGGGCCCGTGGACGGCCGGCCTGCTCGCCGCGGGCGGGATCACCGTGCCCGGTTCGGCCACGCTGGAGCAGGTCGCCTACCTGGCCCCGGCCGCCGCGGCGGCACCCGGGTCCGCCTCGCCGGCCAGCGCCGCACCGGCAGGCAGCACAGTCCCGGCTGGCAGCGCCGTCCCGGCACGCAGCGCCGCCGCCCAGCAGCGTGGCATGCCGATCTTCGTCCACTACGGCGGCGAGTTCGCCTACGGCCTGCCCGTGCCGGGGTCGGACCGCTACAAGGTGGGCATCCACCACGGCGGACCGCCGGTCGATCCCGACCGGCAGGACCAGGCCGCCGATCCCGCCCTCGGCAGCCGCATCGAGCGAGCGGCCAGGACGTTCCTGCCCGGCTTCGACCCGCGCCCCGTCCGGGTCGAGCGGTGCGTCTACGACAACTCGCCGGACGCCGACTTCATCGTCGACCGGATCGGCAACGTGGTGATCGGCTGCGGGACCTCGGGGCACGGCTTCAAGTTCGGCCCGCTGCTCGGCGAATGGCTAGCCGCGCTGGCGGCGGACGCGGCAGGCCAGCGGGACCGGCGCCGCGCGGCGCCGTCTTCCGGCGCGATCCCGGGCCATCAGCGCCGGTTCGGCCTGGGCCGGTTCTCGGCCGGGAATCCGCCCCGGGCCGGTGGCCGGCCAACAGGGTCCGCCTGAACAGTAACGGCGGCACGGCCGATGCCCGCGCCATTTCGCCGTGGCTGCTTCGCGGTACGGTCGGGGCATGGCCGGTGATGTTCGGGTGGTCTACCGCAAGCACGACGGGTCGCTGCACTGGCACATGACGACCCGGTGGCTGGGCGAGGACGAGCACGGGGTCTGGACCGGGGCTGCCAGGCCGACCACGGTGCGCAAGGGAGGCGGCCCGCTGGTGCAGTTCGACTACGCCTCGGTCATGCTATTCCCGCGTGACGCCTGGTGGACCGCGGCGTTCAACGACGTTCCCGCGACGACCGAGATCTACTGCGATGTCACCACGCCTGCCCGCTGGCCGGCCGCCGACGAGGTCACCATGGTCGACCTCGACCTTGACGTGTCCAGGACCAGGTCCGGCCGGGTCGAGCTGCACGACGAGGACGAGTTCGCCTGCCACCAGGTCAGGTACGGCTATCCCGCGGATGTCATCACCGAGGCCGAGCGCGCGGCCGTGTGGCTGCGGAGCGCGCTCGCCGAGAACCGTGAGCCTTTCGGGACCGTCTACCTGACGTATCTCGGGCTCATCGCGGACGGGCATACGCCCGGCCCGACCATTTGCCCGCTTTGAGCCCTGCGACGGGGTGCTCCAGCTTGGCCGCTCTGGCCTGGTCGGTCGCCATCTTCGCCCCCACGGCGGTATGCCTCTACCGCCGCAAGGTCCTGCGCTCATGATCCGGAAGGATTTTCCTCGCGGGCGCGGGAAAATCCTTCCGGATCATGGCTTCGGGTCCGCGCCAAGCGCTCGTAGAGGGCGATGGCGGCCGCGATGGCGCCGGCCTCGGTGGGCAGCATCGCCGCGCGAGCGGCGGCGGCCGCCCTGAGCCTGGCCGCGAGCCCGGCGTCGTCGAGCACGTTGCGGACGGCCGCCGCCAGCGGGCCGGCTTCGCCGGGCGACACCAGCAGCGCGGCCTCGTCACCGGTCAGGTCGCGGACGCCGCCCACGTCGGTCGCCACGATGGGCCGGCCCGCCCGCAGTGCCTCCTGCAGGATCAGCGGCTGGCCTTCCCACCGGCTGGGCAGAACGAACACGTCGGCGACAGCCAGCAGCGCGGCGAGGTCGTCGCGCCAGCCGAGGAAGCTCACGCCGACTCCGAGTTTCCTGGCCTGACCGGCGAGGTCATCAGCCAGCGGCCCGGTTCCCGCGATGACGAGCAGCGGTTCAGGCCGCCGGTCCCGCCAGCGCGCCGCGGCCGCGATCAGTGTCTCGAAGCCCTTCTGTGCCGCCAGCCGCCCGGCGGCCAGCACGACGGGCCGGCCTGCGGCCGCAAGAGCCGCCGGTCGCTGGCCTGCACTCGCCGGGGAAAAGCAGGAGGCGGGAGCCGGGACGATCGCACGGCCCACCTCCCTGGCCCCGCGACGGCGCATCCGAGCCGCCAGGTCGGACGACACGCACAGCACGACCTCGGCCCGGCGCGCGACCAGTCGCTCGAGCAGCCCGTAGATCGCGCCGGCGGCAGCGCCCGCCGGCGGCGCGTTGTGCACGGTCACGACCAGCGCGGGCGGCTCGCCGCGCAGCCGATGCGGCACCGCAGACCCCGAGCCGGCCGACCCCGAGCCGGCCGACCCCGAACCGGCCGACCCCGTTCCGGCAGCCCCTCGGCCGGCCGGCCGCCCGCCGGCCGACGGCCACGGCCGCATGGCCAGTGCCGCGAGCGCCCCGGCGCGCAGCCCGTGCGCGTGCACGACGTCGGGCGCGATCGCGGCGAGCAGCCGCCGCAGCCGCAGGACCACCGCCGCGTCCCTGGCCGGCCTTGGCCGGTCGCTGATCGGCACGACCTCGAACCAGGCTCGAACCGGGCCTGGCGAATCGAGCCCGACCAGCGGCCTCGTCGCGGCCGGGCCGCAGACACCGACGTCGAGCCCGGCCGCGGCGCACCCGGCGACCAGCATCGCGACGTGCCGGGCGGTCCCTCCCCCGGCCGTGCCGAGCACGTAGGTCACTCGCGGCGCGGTCACCACGCGCTGACCCACCGCCGCAGCCGCGACGTCACGCTGCGCAGATCGCCGCCGTCGAGCAGTGCCACCACGGCGCAGAACGCCCCGAGCGCGCAGACCCCGGCGAGCACCGCCAGGGCCGCGTTGAGCCAGTGCCCGGAGACCGGCAGCAGCGTTGTCACGCCGAGGCCGGCGGCCGCGCCGACGGCCGCGCCGGCCAGCCCGGCTCCGAGCGCACGCCAGACGCCGCGCAACGCCGCCGCGCCCCTGGCGCGGCCGACCGCCACGAGCAGCGCCGCGCCCGACGCGGTCAGCCCGGCCGTGTTGGCGAGCCCGAGCACGGGCACGACCGAGCCCGCCCGCACGAGCGGAACCGCGACCACGTCGACCCCGATCACGACCAGCCAGCCCGCGACCGTGATGACCGCCGCGGCCGTGATGCGCGCGTCGGCGAGCAGCACCCGGGACAGGCACGCGGTCAGGCCGTAGCCGACCAGGCCGGGCGCGAACGCGGCGAGCGCGAGCGCGAACTGCCCGCTGACGCTGTGGTGCAGGTAGGGGAAGGCCCTGGCCAGCGGGAGCGCCACGGCCGCCAGCAGCGCCGCGCCGAGCCAGGACGTCAGCGCGGTCGCCCTGGTCGAGGAAGCCGCCGCCTCGTCGAACGCCGCCCCCTGCCGCGCCGACAGCACGGGAAAGGCGCTGATCGCGACCGGGATCGCGAGCACCGCATAGAACGACACGAAGACCTGCCAGCCGTACTGGTAAACCGTGACGGCCGCGCCGCCCGCGCCGCCGTGCGCGTTGGCCAGCCGGGTCACGACCAGGACGGAGGCGTCCTGGGCGACCAGCGCCGCGATGCCGACGACGGCCAGGCTCGTGGCTCGTCTGGCGATTCCTGCTGGGAAACGAAACGTCGGTCGCAGTCGCAACCGCAGCCGCCACGCCGGCACCATGGCGGTGACCGCGAGCGCCGCGACGCCGAGGGTCGTGCCGATGGACAGCGTGAGCTCGGCGGACAACGGCAGGCCGGTCACGCTGGTTGTGTAGCGCCGGCCGAGCGGGACGAAGAGCACGTACGCCCCGATTACCACGAGGCTGGACAGGATCGGGGCGAGCGCCGGCGCGGTGAATCTGCGGTGCGCCTGAAGGATGCCGTACAGCACGACCGCCAGCCCGTACAGCAGGATCTGCGGCGCGAACACGGCGAGCATGCTCGACGCGATCGGCAGCAGGCTGGGTCGCGGGCAGCCGGAGACCGGGTTGGCCGGCATCAGCAGCGAAACGACCGGGCCCGCGGTGACCGCCACGGCCAGGCTGACCGGAGTCAGGATGACCACGGTCCAGGTCAGCAGCGCCGAGGAGATCCTGCTGACGTCGGCCGTCGCGCCCGCGTCCGGACCGGACGCCGACCGCTCGGCGCGCCCGGCCAGGAGCGGAACGACGATCGCGGTCAGCGCGCCGCCGAGCACGATGTCGTAGATGACGTTCGGGACCAGGTTGGCGGTCACGTACGCGGCGCTCAGGCAGGAGGTCTTAACCGTGCCGGCGAAGACCACGGTCCTGGCGAAACCGAGCAGCCTGGCCACGACGGTGAGCCCGCCGATGAGCAGCGCGGCGCGGCCGATGCCGACGGCCGAGCCCGGCGGAGTGACGAAGTCCGCGACCGGTGCCGGCTCGGCCCGGATAAAGCCGTCGTCCGGCCCGCACGCCGTCCCGTCGTCCCGACCTGTCACGTCGGCCGAGCCGGGACCTGCCGGGCCGGGGCTTGCCGAGCCGGAACCTGCCGAGCCGGGACCTGCCGAGCCGGTGCCCGCCGAGCCGGGACCTGCCGAGCCGGGACCTGCCGAGCCGG
>DASPZH010000005.1:0-8410 GCA_035636335.1 Streptosporangiaceae bacterium | reverse complement strand
GCTGACGGCGCTCGCCGACTGGGGCGCGCCAGACCTCGCCGAGCGGCGGCCCACCGACGCGCTGCGCGCGCACTGGTTCGCGCTCCCGCTGCTGCGCCAGCTTGCCGAACTGGCGCAGCCCTGCGAGGGCGTGGTGGACATATGCCTCGACGAGGGCACCTTTCACGTCCTGATCGACGGTGCCGGGCACTCCTACGCCCACGGCCCGGCCGAGCATCCCGACGCGCGGCTCACCCTGGACTCCCGCCACTGCCTCGCCGTGTCGCGTGGCCGGGTTTCGCTGCACGAGATGATCAAGAAAGGCCAGGTCGGCGTCGACGGCGACGGCCCGCTCGCCCAGGCGCTCCGCAGCCAGTGACCGGTGGCGCTCGTGGGCATCGGTCTGGCGGTCAAGCTGTGGACCGCTCCGGCATGGCCGGCCCGATCGGCGATGCCGTAATGTCGGGCTTCGGCAACCAAGCCCGGGACCTTCAGGAGCCTGGATGGACTTCGAGCTGTCGGACGAGCAGCGGCTGCTCCGCGACACGATCCGGTCGTTCGTCGATGCCGAGATCCGGCCGGTGGCCAGGGAGTGGGAAGAGTCGGGCCGCTATCCCGAGGAAATCGTCGCCACGATGCGCGAGATGGGCCTGTTCGGCCTGCTCGTTCCCGAGCAGTACGGCGGGATGGCGGCCGACATGGTCTCGCTCGCCGTCGTCTTCGAGGAGATCTCGCGCGGCTGGATGGGGGTTGCCGGGATCATCGGCAGCCATTCGCTGTCGTGCTGGATGATCGCCGAGTTCGGGACCGAGGAGCAGAAGAGCGGGCACCTGCCCGCGCTCGCCAGCGGCGAGCGCCGGACCGGGATCGGGCTGACCGAGCCGGGCGCCGGCAGCGACCTGCAGGGCATCGCGACGACCGCGCGCCGCCGCGACGACCACTACGTGGTGACCGGCCGGAAGACGTGGATCACCAACGCCAGGCACGCGGACCCGCTGCCGGTGCTGGTCAAGACCGACCCGTCCGCCCGGCCCGCGCACAAGGGCATGTCCGTGCTGCTCGTCGATCCCGCCTTGGTGGGCTTCGAGGTGCTGCGGGATCTGCCGAAACTCGGCTACCGCGGTCCTGAGACCTGCGAGCTGGTGCTCGACGAGGTGCGGGTGCCGGCGTCGAGCCTGCTCGGCGGCGTCGAGGGGCGCGGGCTCCAGCAGGTGCTCGCGGCGCTGGAGAAGGGCAGGATCAACATCGCCGCGCGGGCGGTCGGGGTCGCTCAGGAGGCCTATGACCAGGCGCTGCGGTACGCGGGGGAGCGGGAGGCGTTCGGGCAGAAGATCGCCGGGTTCCAGGCCGTGCAGCTCAAGCTGGCCGACATGGCGATGAAGCTCCAGGCAGCCCGGCTGCTGACGTACTGGGCGGCGGCGAGGGCCGACGCGGGACGGCGAGCCGACCTGGAGTCCGGCCTGGCGAAGGTGTATGCCTCTGAGGTCGCTCACGAGTGCGCCTTCACCGCGATGCAGGTGCACGGCGGGTACGGCTACTCCAAGGAGTTCACCGTCGAGCGGCTGTACCGGGACGCGCCGCTGATGGTGATCGGCGAGGGAACCAACGACATTCTCCGCACCGTCATCGCCGAGTCCTTGATCAGCGGTCGCGGAGTCCTGGGCTGACCGGATCCGCCCCCGGTTACGGCACTCGTCACTATGCTCGTGCGATAAGGGCACAGGCGGGGAATCCGTCGAGCTAGCCACCGCGGCAAAGGTGCTCATAGAGTGCAGAATATGAAAATCCGGGCCGAGCGCCATCCGAACTCCGTCCGGCGCGCCGTCGGGGTGATAGCCATCGGCTTGGCGGGCGGCCTGTCCGTCGCGGGGTGCTCTATCGTCGGCTCGCCCCACGCCGCGACACCGACGCAGACCGACCCGGCAGCCGCGCATCACAGCTCGCCGGCGTCCCCGTCGGACCGCCCGTCACCGGTCCGCAGGACTTCCAAGCCGCTCGCCGGGAAGATCGTGGGGATCGATCCCGGTCACAATGGCCTCAACCACACCGATCCTGCCTACCTGAACCATCTGATCTGGAATGGCAGGGAACGCGAGGGCTGTGACACGACGGGAACGCAGACGGCCGGCGGCTACTCGGAGGCCCTGTTCAACTTCAACGTCGCGGTCGACCTGCGGGCCGATCTGCGCCGCGACGGCGCCAAGGTCGTGATGACCAGGCAGAACAACCACGGCCTCGGACCGTGCGTCGACCGACGCTCGCGGATCATCAACGCCGCGCACGCCGACGTGGCCATCGACATCCATGCCGACGGCGGCCCGACGTCCGGGCGCGGATTCACCGTGCTCGAACCGGTTCCCGACAAGTGGAACCAGCACGTGATCTTGTCCTCGTCGCGCTTCGGCCGCTACGTGCACGAGGCGTTCCTGGCCCGCACTCCGCTGCGGATCTCCGACTACTACGGGCACGACGGCTACATCCACCGTGACGACCTCGCCGGCCTCAACCTGACCACGGTGCCCAAGGTGCTGATCGAGTGCGGCAACATGCCCAACCCGGCCGATGCCGCGTTCCTGACCTCGTCGACCGGCCAGCGGGAGATCGCCAGGGCGCTCGAAGCGGCGATCATACGGTTCCTCACCGGCCGCTGGCCGGCCAGGACGGCGCACTGAGGACGGGCAGGCGCGCGGTGGGCCGTTCCGGCGGGCTACATGTCGGTCGGCGAGATGGAGGCTTGTCCGTACTTGGGCGCGATCTGGGTGTTCCAGATCGTGGCGAAGCCGGCCTTGGCGGTGTTCGCCCGCGCCGAGAAGGTGTTGGCGGCCTCGTACTCGCTGGACTGGCTGGACAGGAAGCAGCCGGTGCGCTCCTGCCGGGCCCAGATCACGTAGTTGTTGTCGGCCCGCAGCGAGTTGGACAGCGCCCGCTTCAGGTCCGCCTTGAGCGGTGCCCCGCTGGGCAGCGCGCTGACGTCCAGGGCCCGCGCCTGGTCAAACTCGGACTGGCGGTCGGCGGCGGAGTTCTGGATGGCGGTCACGTCATCGGAGAACTGGCTGCTCGACAGGTACTGGCAGTTGTTCCCGATGTCGAGCACGGCGGTCTGCAGCATCTGGTGCGCCTTGGCCATCGAGGCGAGCAGCGTGCTGACGGTGGTGGCCTGGCGGCGGCCGGCCGCGGTCGGAGTGGAGGACGGCGACGTACTGGGCGACGGGCCGTCATTGCTGCGGTTGAGCACCACGACCGCGACCGACGCCGCCGCGACGGCGACCACGACCGCGCCGGTCAGCGCGCCAACGAGCACGCCGCGGGATCGCCGTGGTGGCTGCGGCGGCGGGTACGGCGTCCAGCCGGGGCCGCCCATGCCGCCCGGGCCGCTGGGACCGCCGGGCTGCGGGAAGGCCTGGTTCGGCCCGTATGTACCTGGCTGGCCGGCCGCCCACGCTCCGGCCGGCCACTGCTGTCCCTGCGGGCCTTGCTGTCCCTGCGGGCCTTGCTGTCCCGGCGCGCCTTGCTGCGCGGCCGGGGCCTGCTGGCCGCCGCGCACCGCCTGCCCGGCAACGGTCTGACGGCCGGATGCGCCCGGCTGGGCGGTGAGCATCGTCTCGGGATCGAGTGCCCCCTGCGCCGCGGCTTGCCCGGTGCCCTCGCTGACCGCGGCGGCCTCGGCCGGCGTCAACGGGGACCGGTTCGCGCCGGGGGCCGTCCGGCCCGCCCCGGGCTGTGCCAGCTCGGTGGCAGGTCGCTGCTCGGCCTGGTCGCCGGCATCGGGTCCGTGGCCGGCCGCCGGAACGCCGTCGGCCTCGAGCGGGCCGGGAAGCAGGCCGATCGAGCGACCCAGGTCGGTGGCGAACTGCGTGCACGTGGCGTAACGCCGAGCGGCGGACTTGCTCATCGCCTTGCTGAGCACCCGGTCGACCGCGGCCGGCAGCTCGGGGCGCAGAGTGGTGATCGCCGGAGGCATTTCCGACAAGTGCGAATTGATCAGCGCGAATCCGTTCGAGCGCTCGAACGGCGGCGTTCCGCACAGTAGCTCGTACGCCGCGCAGGCGAGCGAGTACTGATCTGCTCGCCCGTCAATGCCCTGGCCCTCGATCTGCTCGGGCGCGATGTAGTCCAGCGTGCCGAGGAACTGGCCGGTAGAGGTCAGGTTGCTCGCGACGGTCTGCTTGCTGATCCCGAAGTCGGACAGGTACACGTGCTCTTTCGACTGGCTGGTCGCGTCGGCCTGCGGCGACGTCTCGCCGCTGCCGCGGTCGAGGAGCATGTTGGCGGGCTTGACGTCGCGGTGGATGAGGTCGTGCGCGTGGGCGGCGTCCAGCGCCGCCGCCACCTGGCCGATGATGTTCCACGCCCGGGCCGGCGGCAGCGCCTGGTCGTCGGCGAGCAGCGACCGGACGTCACCGCCCTGCACGTAACGCATGGAGATGAACAGGCAGCCGCCGGCGTCCCCGGCGTCGTAGACCGGGATGATGTTCGGGTGGTCGACCGCCGCCGCCGCCCGCGACTCCCTGATGAACCTGGTGCGGAACGCGGTATCGGCGGCGAGCCCGGGCGCCAGCACCTTGAGCGCGACCCGCCGGTCAAGGCGCTCGTCGTAGGCACGGTAGACCACCGCCATGCCGCCCTGGCCGATCTGCTCCTCGAGCCGGAATCCGGCCACCTTGTCGCCCGGGTTGACATCGGCCCGCGCTGGCGTGGTGTCGTCGCTCACCGCACCTTCCTTCGAGCCGGGGCAAGGAAATGACGTCGTTGCCGAGACCGCGTTGTTGAATCCTCGCACGGCGCGATAAGCCAGTCACGGGCTCGTTTGATTTACTCTAGCCTCCCCCGACCCGGCCGGAAATAGGACGGTTACTCGACTTCTGATCGCCGGCAGGTTCAATGTCGAGTGTGCTACTTGTCGTCTCATCCGGGCGTGTCTCATCCGGGCTCGTCGCGCTCGCGGACTTCGGCCGCGAAATGCCGCGCCGCGGGGATCGGGGCCGTGTCGCCGTCGCCCGCCTCCAGCGCCAGCTCGCACGCCAGGTCGTCCATGGCCGGACCGCCGTCCAGGGCCGGACCGCCGTCCAGGGCCGGCGCGCCGTCCAGGCGGCCCATCAGGTCCTCCTCAGGCCACGGGGTCGCGCCGAGCGCGTCGAGCGCGGCCAGCGCCGGGTCCAGCTTCTCGTACAGGAACAGCACGGGCGCCCCGGTGGCGAGCGAAACAGCGGCCCGCAGCGCGTCGGCCGGGCCGTCCGCGGACGTGACGTGGACGGCGGGCCTGATCTTCCGCATCGCCGCCGCGATCAGCTCGCGCATCTCGCCGGGGGCGCGGCCGCGCAGGTCGTCGTCCTCGTAGACGATGACGGTCCCGAACCAGGTGGCGATTGCCTCAGCCGACTCGGCCACCAGGTCGTCGCGCCGGTCGCCGGGCAGCGTGATCGCCGCGACCGGCTCGCCGTCCCAGACCGCGGCCACCATCTGGCCGGTGGCGTGCAACGCGGCCGCGTTGTGCCCGTAGTCGACCAGCACGGGTCCCGCCACGGCGCTGGCCGCCGGCCCCGCGGCCACCGCGTACACGTTCCCGCGGCCCGGGTTGACCTCGCCAGGACTGAACGTGCCGAGCGCCTCCCTGACGTCCTTGACGGTCACGCCGACCGCCCGGCACGCGGCGACCGCCGCGAGCGCGTTCGCGACCACGTGCCGCGCCCGCCCGTCGAACGCGCCCGGCAGCTCGGCCAGGTTCATGACCACGCGCTGCAGGCCGCCGTCGGTCTCGATCACCTGTCCGTCGGACACCTCGTAGCAGATCCCGCCGGACCGCTTGTGCCGCTCGATCACCGCGTTGCCCGGCGTCGCGCTGAAGAACCTGATCACCGGCGAGCGCCGGCGTACGGCCGGCCGGTCGGCGATCGCCGCGGACGCCTGGTCGGCCGCGTTCAGCACGACGGTTCCGCCGTCCCGCACCGCCTCGGCGACGAGCGCCTTGACCCCGGTCAACTCGTCGAGGTCGTCGATCCCCTCGTCGCCGAGGTGGTCGGCGGTGATGTTGGTGACCACCGCCACGTCGGCCTTGTCGTAGCCGAGCCCGCGCCGCACGATCCCGCCCCTGGCCGTTTCGAGCACCGCGGCCTCGACGGTCGTGTCGTCGAGCACGAGCTCGGCCGACCGCGGACCCGACGCGTCCGCCTCAAGCACGCACTGGCCGCCGATGTAGACGCCGTCGGTGCATGACATCCCGGTCCGCAGGCCGGCCTGGCGGAGCACGTGCGCGACCATCCGCACGGTCGTGGTCTTGCCGTTGGTGCCGGTCACCGAGACGATCGGGACCCTGGACGTCGCGCCGGGCGGATAGAGCCGGTCGACGACGGCCTCGGCGACGGCCCGCGCCGCACCTTCGGCGGGCGTCAGGTGCATGCGCAGGCCGGGGCAGGCGTTGAGCTCGATCACGGCGGCGGCTGGCCCGGGGGGACGATCCCCGGGAGCCCCCCGGGGTGCTGGCCGCGGGTGCGCGCCGAACAGCGGCGCGGCGATGTCTTCCATGCGCAGGTCGACGCCGCACACGTCCAGGCCGGCCACCCCGGCGGCGCGCCGGCACAGCTCGGCGACGTCGGCGTGGATCAGGTCGGTGACGTCCACGCTGGTGCCGCCGGTCGACAGGTTGCCGTTCCTGCGCAGGCTCACCTGCCGCCCGCTGGCCGGCACCGAGCCAGGTCGCAGGCCGGCGGCGGCCAGGTGCGCCAGCATCGCGTCGTCGACGGTGACCTTGGTGAGCGGGCGTGAGTGCCCGTGCCCGCGGCGCGGTTCAGCGTTCAGCCCGTCGATGAGCTCGATGATCGTGCGGGCGCCGTCCCCGGTCACGGTCGGCGGCCTGAGCTCGGCCGCCGCGCTGACCCGGCCGTCGACGACGAGCACCCGGTAGTCCTGGCCGGGCACGTAACTCTCCACGATCACCTCGCAGGAGCCCGACCCCGCCGCCGCACGGCGGTATGCCTGCTCGGCCTCGGCCGCGGTATTCACCTGCACCGTGACGCACCTGCCGTGGTTGCCGTTCCGCGGCTTGATCACGACCGGCGCTCCGATCGCGCCGAGCGCACGGACCGACTCCGGCTCGGTGCGAGCGACCACGCCGTCGGGCACCGGGATGCCCGCCCTGGTCATGAGCTGCTTGGCGAGCATCTTGTCGGCGGCGATATCGACCCCGATGGCGGAGGTCTGCTCGGTCAGCGCGGCGCTGACCAGCCGCCGGTGGCAGCCGTAGCCGAGCCGCAGCAGCGATAGCCCGCCGACCCGGCGGACCGGGATGTCCCGGCGCCTGGCCGCCTCGGCGATGGCGGCGGTGCTCGGGCCGAGGCGCTCGCGCTCGGTGGTCCTGGCGATCGCGTCGACGTCGGCGGTCACGTCGGGCTGGCGTTTCGCCAGCAGTTCGGCGACCACCCTGACCGCGAGCTCGTACAGCTCCGCCGGGACCGCCGAGTCCTCCGGCTCGTCCGGAGGGCACTCGGTCATCACGTCGTAGCGGCCGTCGGCACCCGCCCACATCGTCCGGCCCAGGTGCACCTCCCGCCCGGCCAGCCCGGACAGCTCCAGCGCCACGTGCTCGGTGACGTGGCCGAAGTAGGTGCCCCTGGCCATCGCTTCGGTGAACCCGCCAGGCCGGCCCACCGCGCAGTGATGGTCGCTCAGCCCGGGCAGCGCCGTCGCCAGCCGCTCGGCGAAGCCCGGGTAGTCGGTGGTTTCCCGGCCGGTGAGCTCGCCGAGCTCGAGGCGCGCCATGCTGACCGGCGCCGTGGTGAAGGCGTTCGGGCCGCCGAGATGACGGACGTGTTCCAGCCGCACTTCTGCTCCTTCAGATCGGTGTCAGCGCCGGCGCCCGGCTGTCGAGGTCGAACAGGCACCCGGCCGGCAGCAGATGCAGCCGGACGTCGAACAGCGTGATCGGGTCGGCGTCCGAGGCGGCCCGGGGGACAACGGACCGCTGCGCGTCGACGACGCTGACCACGCCGCAGCCCAGCACCTCGAAGCTGGCCTCGCGCACGCAGATCGCGGTGTTCTCGTCGATGCCGACGCCGAGCCTGTCCGGGTCGAGCGCGACCGCGCTGAGCAGCCGCGGGAGCCTGCCGCGCTCGCCGAAGTGCATGTCGATCAGCATCCTGGGCACCAGCCCGAGCCCCGGCGCCGTCCTGACCGTCGCGGTGGATACCTCGGCTCTGCCGGCCAGGGGGGACGACCCCCCTGATCCGCTCGCGTCGTTGCCGCGCAGGATCATGGTCCGGCCCAGCGCCGTGGCGCCCGCGCTGGTGCCGGCGACCACCAGGCCCGCCCCGAGCCGCGCGGTGAGCTGCTCGTTGATCCGCGACCCGACCAGTGTCTGGAGCCTGGCCTGGTCGCCGCCGCTGAGGAACACCCCGGTGGCGCCGTCCAGCGCGGCGGCGGAGCGCCGGCTGTCCGC
>DASPZH010000004.1:0-12440 GCA_035636335.1 Streptosporangiaceae bacterium | reverse complement strand
CACCCCCGTAAGGCCGTTCAAGCCCGAACCAGGGCTGGGGCTGTTGACCTTCGACCAGGCCGTGCCGTCCCAGTGCAAGATCAGCGTGCCGGACCTGCCGCCGTCGCTGGTGCCGTAGTCCCCGACCGCCCAGGCGTCGCTGCCCGAGCGGGCGCTGACCCCGTCGAGGGAGTTGTAGCTGACCGAGCTTGGGCTGGGGCTCTTGACCTTCGACCAGGCCGTGCCGTTCCAGTGCAAGACCAGCGTCTTGGTCACGCCGCCTTCGCTGGTGTCGTAGGACCCGACCGCCCAGGCATCGCTGCCCGACACCGCGCTCACCCCGTAGAGCTGGCTGAAGCTCGAGCCTGGGTTGGGGCTTTTGACCCTCGACCAGGCCGTGCCGTTCCAGTGCAAGACCAGCGAGTCCCACACCCTGGCGGTGACGTTCCAGTAGCGCCCGACCGCCCAGGCGTCGCCGCCCGAGCGGGCGCTCACCCCGTCGAGCTCGCTGAAGAGCGAGCTTGGGCTGGGGCTTTTGACCTTCGACCAGGCCGTGCCGTTCCAGTGCAGGACCAGCGTCTTGGACGCACCCGTGGTGGCGTCGTTGTAAGAGCCGACCGCCCAGGCGTCGCTGCCCGACACCGCGCTCACCCCGGCCAGGAGGTTGGAGGACGGGCTGGGGTTGGGAGTCAGCGCGTCGGCCGGTGCCGCGATCCCTGCGGTGACAAGAACCGCCGCAGCGGCCACGGCTGCCACACCCGCCGCCGATCTTGGCAAGTACGGACGCACATCCGCCTCCCGGGCTAACCCCCCGATCCACCGCGCGTCTGCTCTTTGACTGCCGCGCAACCAGCACCGGTAAAGGGATCAGGTCATGCTCTCATGAGAACTGCACCCATACCAGCAAAAGGACGTCGAATTACCGGCAATCAAGCGATCGGAAACTGCCGGGAAGATGCCGGTGTTCTATCGATGCTGCGCGCCGGCCGGCTGAGCGAAACGCACGCACTGGCAGTACAGGCCCGATCGGCCGAACCCGCCGGCGCCGGCGACTGGGCTGCCGGGCCCCCGCGGCCGGCCCGCCGCTGCAGTCGCAGATGCACGACGCGGCCAGCGCCACTACCCTCAGCGCGGCCACCGAGATCCGCTGCAAAAGGTCTCCCTGACCGGAGATGAGGTTCGCGAATTCCGCAAGGAATTCGTTCAATTTTCTGAATAGCGTCACCCATGCCCTGTCGTCTTGGGTGCTGCCCGAGGGGTCGCACTGGTCGTTCTGCGGCCCGCGGTCACGCTGAACCAGATCACGACCATCCGGGGCGACGGCGCCGACTTGTCGTGGACCCCGTACGTGGACCCGACACCGGGCACGTTCACCGGCGACGACCTGGGCGAGTACCAGGTTCACCGCAGCACCAAGCAGACGTTCAACCCGACCAACCTCAACCTGGTCGCACCGGTGCTGTCACCTGCAGCGTTCGCGCCGCCGGGTCCCACTGCACGCGCTGGGAGACTTTAGGGCTCCATGACACCCCGTACGGCGACCAGGCATCGCCCCGGAGGCGTCGATGACCTGCGTGGTGAACCCGGCTTGCGGAAGTATGACCTTCTGGGTCGGTCCGGGCACGAGCATTCCGCCCTGGGTCTTGGCCCGCAGGAACAGGAACTGTTCCTTGACACCAGCGCCTCCGAGCCGGCGCTGCGGCCCGAACTCGTGGTCACCTAGCTCAACGCCACCACCCAGGACACCTATGGCACCACCCTGTCCCAGGCCCAGCCCACCACGGCAGGACTACAACCTCAACCACTGGCCGACGCTGACCACCGACGCGGCCGGCTTCACCACCCTCAAGTCCTATGACCTCGACGGGCTGGTCACCTCGGTCACCGACCAGAACGGCAACACCACCAAGTACACCCTCGACCCCCGCGGCGACCTCATCCAGGCAATGGTTCCCCATACGTCTTAATCCCAAGCCCGCGTAGCGCACCTTTCCCGGCCCCGCTCATTAGCCGGCATTAGCCTGGTTCGCGAACTTGTCCCGGAAATACCCGAAGTTCTTGCTCGCCCGCTCGTGACTGACCCCGGCCAGTTCGTTGTCGTAGCTGCTGTGCTCCCACTCGACAATGATCGCGTTCTGAATTGGCGGCCGACATGCCTGCGGCCGCCGAGAGCGTGTCCCCCAAGCCGCGGCGACGTGACAGGATGCGCTCGTGAGCACGCTGATCACGAACATCGGCGAGTTGGTCACCAACGCGCCCCGGCCGGCCGGCTTCGCGGCGCTGAGCGACGCGGCGCTGGTGATCGACGACGGTCGGGTCGCGTGGACGGGCCGGGCCGCGGAGGCGCCGGCCGCCGACGAGCGCGTGGACGCGGCCGGCCGGGCAGTGCTGCCCGGCTTCGTCGACTCGCACGCCCACCTGGTGTTCGCGGGCGAGCGCGGAGCCGAGTTCGCCGCCAGGATGGCCGGCGTGCCGTACAGCGCAGGCGGCATTCGCGGCACGGTGGCGGCGACCCGCGCCGCGGGCGATGCCGAGCTCGGCGGCAACCTGCGCGCTCTCGCCGCCGAGATGCTCGCCCAGGGCATCACGACGTTCGAGTGCAAGTCGGGGTACGGGCTGACCGTCACCGACGAGGCGCGCAGCCTGGCACTGGCCGCCCAGGTCACGCCCGAGGTGACGTATCTCGGCGCGCACGTGGTGCCGCCGGAGTTCGAGTCCGACCCGGCCGGATACGTCGACCTGGTGTGCGGCCCCATGCTCGACGCGTGCGCGCCGCACGCCAGGTGGGTCGACGTGTTCTGCGAGCGCGGCGCGTTCGACGCCGACCAGGCCCGCGCGATCCTGACGGCCGGCCGAGCGGCCGGGCTCCAGCCGCGGGTGCACGCGAACCAGCTCGGGCCCGGCCCGGGCGTCCAGGTCGCGGTCGAGGCGGGGGCCGCGTCGGCGGATCACTGCACCTACCTGTCCGATTCTGACGTCGACGCGCTGGCCGCGTCGGGGACCGTGGCCACCCTGCTGCCAGGCGTCGAGTTCTCCACGCGGCAGCCGTACCCCGAAGCGCGGCGCCTGCTCGAGGCCGGGGTGAGCGTGGCCATCGCGACGGACTGCAACCCTGGCTCGTGCTTCACCACGAGCATGCCGTTCTGCGTCGCGCTGGCCGTCAGGGACATGCGGATGACCACGCGGGAGGCGGTCTGGGCGGCGACCGCGGGCGGCGCCGGCGCGCTGCGCCGGGACGACGTCGGCTACCTGGGCACCGGCGCGCGGGCCGATCTGGTCCTGCTGAACGCGCCGTCGCATGCCTACCTGGCCTACCGGCCAGGCGTTCCCCTGATCGCCGCCGTCTGGCGCGGCGGCCGGCTGGTCGCCGGGAGCGCCGCCTGACCTGTCCGCTCCGGCGGGCGTCTGGCCTGGCGGGAATAGAGTCACCTGCATGACGGAGACGCTGCCGCTGTTCCCGCTCGGCACGGTGCTGTACCCGGGACTCGTGCTGCCACTGCACATCTTCGAGGACCGCTACAAGCAGCTCATCCGCGACCTGCTCGACCGGGACGAACCGCGGCGTTTCGGCGTCATCGCGATCCGGACCGGACGCGAGACCGGGGTAGACGGCGTATCGGCGTTGCACGAGGTCGGCTGCACGGCAACGATGCGCGAGGTTGCCACCGGCGACGACGGCCAGTACGACATCGTCACGGTCGGCACCGACCGGTTCAGGCTCCGCAAGCTGGGCGCCCCGCGCCCGTACCTGACTGGCGAGGTCGAGATGCTCGGAGACCCGGTCGGCGACGCGGCCGACGCGGCGCTGGCGACGAGCGCGGTCCAGCGCGGTTTCCGTGCCTATCTCAACATGCTCGCCGACCGGGGCGCTGCCACGATCAGCGTCCCCGACCTGCCGGACGAGCCCGTCTTGCTTTCCTACCTCGTGGCCGCGTCCATGATCATCGAGCTGACTGACCGGCAGGGACTGCTGGCACAGCCCGATGCGGTCAGCAGGCTGTCCGCCGAGCGGGCACTGCTCGCCAGGGAGACCGCGATGCTACGCGAACTTGGCACGACGCCCGCTCCCGACCTGCGCTCATCGCCCTACAACCCGAACTGACTCCGCATTCCGCGGTCGCGTCCGCCGCCTGCGCCTGCCGCAGGCGAGATGCAGGCGGCTCCCGGTCTGCGCGGCCCGGCGTCCTGGCGGCCCGGCGTCCTGGCGGCCCGGTGTCCAGACGGCGGGTAGTCAAATACGAGTACTCGTGTTTTACTTTGGCAACATGAATCCGACCCGGCTGTTCGTACTCGGAGCGCTGGCCAGACGCGGGCCGATGTACGGCCACCAGTTGCGCCGCGACGCCCGGATGGACCGCGCCGACCTGTGGTCGGACGTGCGGCCGGGTTCGCTGTACGGGGCGCTGCACCGGCTGGCCGCCGAGGGTCTGATCGAGCCGGTCAGGACCGAGCAGTCGGGCAACCTGCCGGCCCGCACCGTGTACGCGATCACCGCGGAGGGCCAGCGCGAGCTGCGGGCGCTGCGGGCCGAGGCGCTCACGCAGGTCGGGCTGCGACCCGACCCGGTCGACCTAGCCCTGGCCATGAGCGCCGACCTGGACGAGGACACGCTGCGCGGGTACGTGGACGACCGGGTCAGGGTGCTGGCCGCGGAGGCGGCTCAGTTCGACCACCACAGGGACCGTGCGTGGCCGGACCAGACCGTGGCCGACGACCTGGTCATGGAGCATGCGCGGCTGCGCATCGAGGCGGAACTGGCCTGGCACTCGCTGGTACTCGACCGGATCGGCAAGCTCGCCGCGGACAGCCAGTACCGGGCGCCGCGGTGACCGTCAGGCCGCTGCGCCTGATCGGCGACCCGGTGCTGCGGACGCCTTGCGACCGGGTCGTGCGCTTCGACGACGCGCTCGCCAAGCTGGTCGCCGACCTGCTCGACACCGTGCGGCTGCCGGGGCGGGCGGGCCTAGCCGCCAACCAGGTCGGGTCGAGCCTGGCCGTGTTCGCCTACAACGTCGACGGCCGGCTCGGCTACGTGATCAACCCGGTGCTCGCCGAGACCAGCGGCGAGCAAGACGGTGGCGAGCAAGACGGTGGCGAGCAAGACGGTGGCGAGGCGTGCCTGTCTATCCCGGGCGTCAGCGCCAGCCGGTGCCGAGCCGCGCACGCCGTCGTCACCGGCGTCGACCTGGAGCAGCGGCCGGTCACGGTGGCCCGGGGACGGCGAGCTCGCGCGCTGCCTCCAGCACGAGACCGATCACCTGCACGGCGAGCTCTACATCGACGCGCTCACCGGCCCGGAGCGCCAGCAGGTCATGCGCGCGATCCGGGTGCGACTGCCCGGCCTGGATCAGTCGATCCAGTAGCGGCGGATCGCGGCTGAGCCTGGCCCGGCCGGGCGGACGGAGTCGAGCTTGCCGCCGCCGGACTCGATCGCCCTGATCGACCCGATGTTGTCGTCGTCGCAGGTCACCAGCACCCGGTCGATGCCGACCGACCTCGCGATGACCAGGGCCTGCCGCAGGATCTCGGTGGCATGGCCGCGCCGCCGGTACGCGGGCAGGACGCCGTACCCGATGTGCCCGCCCTCTTCGCGCAGGAAGTCGTTCAGCCGGTGCCTGATCGAGACCCGGCCGACGACCTGGCCGTCCACGTCGGCGACCAGGAACGTGCTCGGCACCCAGCCATCGGGCAGGTTCACCCCGGCCCGGTGGTCGGCCAGGATCCGCAGGTACTCCTCCCAGGTCCGTCCCGGCTCGAGCAGCAGCCCGAATGGGAACTCCTCCGCCGCCATCTGCTCGTGGGCGGCGCGGAACGCCGCCTCGTCGTCGGGCCGCAGCGGCCGGAGCCTGAGCATCGCAGCAGGCTAGCCCCCGCGCCCCGGCGGGCTCCACCGAATTAGAGGCCGGCCAGCGCGGGATACCGGCCGCGGAACCTGATCAGCGGGTCGCCAGACTCTGCTATGGCGTCAACGACTAGCACGCGGGCGATCACCAGCAGGTGATCGCCGGCCGGCACCCGGCTGATCACCGCGCAGTCCATCGCCGCGAGGCCGCCGTCGGGGATCAGCGCGCCGGAGGCGGCTCCGCGATGGTGCGTAACGTCGTCGAGCAGCAGTCTGGCGCCAGGACGGCCGCTCGCCGCGAAGCGGCCGGCCAGCCTCCGCTGGCCGGCCGCCAGCACGGTCACCGCGAACCGGTCCAGCCTGCCCAGCAGCTCCGCCGGGTAGGAGTCCCAGATCAGCGAGATCAGGACCAGCGGCGGGCTCATCGACACCGGGCAGAACGCGCTCACGGTCACCCCGACGTCGTCCCGCCCGTCGGCGATCGTGACGAGGGTGACGCCGCTGGCGACCGCCCCGAGGGCGGCGGCGAATCCGTGCGGTGAGTCAGCGGTGCTGGTTGGTTGCGTCAATGAAATGTCCAGCTTCCGGGAAGCAGGAGCGGGCCTTGCGCCGGGAGCCCGCACCGGGCGGCGAGCTGCCACGCCGGGCCCCAGCTCTCGGCGAACAGCCCGGCGAGCTGGGTGGCCGCTGCGGCGGCGGCGGCCGAGCCGACGGCGGCTGCCGGGCTGGCGGCCGCGGCCGGGCCTCCGAGGGTCAGACCGCCGAGTGCCGATGCGGCGGCCCGCCGGTCCTCGCTGTTGCTGGCCGGGCGGATCCTGTCGAGCGGGCCGAGCCGCGGGAACGGGACCACCGGCGCAGTCGCGGGCAGGCCGGCCCGGCGGCGCGCGATGTCGGCCGCCTCCTCGACGCCGCCGAGCTCGTCGATCAGGTGCCGGTCGTGCGCGTCGGCGCCGGTCCAGACCCGGCCCCTGGCCAGCTCGTGCACCCCTCCGGCCGACAGGCCGCGGCCGGCGGCGACCTTGCCGGTGAAGTCGGCGTAGATGTGGTCCAGCCAGGCGTCGACGACCTGCCACTCCTCGCTGCTGAACGGCCGGGAGGTGGAGAACATCGCGGCGTGGTCGCCGAGCACGATCGAGTCGGTCGTCACGCCGGCCTTGCCGAGCATCTCGCTCAGCACCGGCTTGCCGCTGATCACGCCGATCGAGCCGGTCACCGTTCCCGGCTGGGCGACGATCACGTCGGCGGCCATCGAGATGTAGTACCCGCCGGACGCCGCGACGTCGCTCATCGACGCCACGACCGGCTTGCCGGCGTTGCGGGTCCTGACCACCTCGCGCCAGATCGCGTCGGAGGCGACATAGGAGCCGCCCGGGCTGTTCACGCGCAGCACGACGGCCCTGATGTGTGGATCGGCGGTCGCGGCGCGCAGCGCGGCCGTCATGCTGTCCGAGCCCATGGCGGTGCCGGTGAGCGGGCTGCGCCCGTTGCGGCCGCGCCGGATCGCGCCGGTCGCCTGGATCAGCGCGACCGTGGGCTGGCGGGGCGCGGCGAGCTGCCTGGCCCGGTTGGCGAGCTCCCGCGAGCGCTGGTAGCGCCCGAGGTAGAGCAGGACGGGATCGTCGCCGACCTGCTTGCGCAGTGCCTTGTAGACCTCGTCCCGGTAACCGAGTGCGTCGACGAGCCCGGCGGCCAGCGCCTGGTCGGCGAGGTACGGGCCGCCGTTGACCAGGCGGCGGGCCTCGTCGGCGGAGATCTTGCCGCGCTCGGCGACCGCCTCGGCGAGCTGGCTGGTGACCGACTCGGCGATCCGCTCGGTGGCCTCGCGGGCGGGGCCGGAGAAACCCTGCTCGGTGAGCTGCTCGGCGGCGCTCTTGTACTCGTGCCGGGCGCCGACCTCCATCGTGACGCCGAGCTTGTCCAGGGCGCCACGCAGGAACACGCGCTCGATGGCCATTCCGGTGAGGCCGAGGTCGCCCGACGGCTGGAGGTAGACCGTGTCGAACGCGGTCGCCAGGTAGTACGGCACGTTCCCGGCCGAGAACTCGCCGAACGTCTCGGCCCACGCCCAGGTCGGCTTGCCGGCGGCGCGGAGCCGTTTGACCGCCTCGCGCAGTTCCTGCACCACGCCGAGGCCGATCGGCCTGCCGCCGACCTTGACCACCAGCGCCTTGACCCGGTCGTCGGTGCGCGCCGACTTCAGCCCGGCCAGCAGGTCGGTGATCGTCGGCTGGTGCCTGGTCATGATCGCGGACAGCGGGTCGGGGGGCCTGGTCTCGATGACCCCATCGGTGAGGTCAAGCTCCAGGATCAGGGGCGAGGTGTGCTGCCTGGTGAGCTTGCCGAGGGGGCCGGCGAGGGGGGCCAGCGGGCCGGTGAGCAACGATTCCATGAAGCCAGCCTAGGCGTGTCGAGTCGATCTTGGTGGATGCGGGCGGCGATGCGGCGATGCGGGCGGGCGATGCGGGCTGCGGCCTGGGCGCCGCCGGCGACCGACGGGGCACGCCTGTGGTCGGCTATCGTCGGCAGCGATGACGAACCGCGACGGGAATGGCTGGACCCGGTGCGGTCGCGGCCACCGGCACTGGGGCAGGCACGGCGCGGCCGGGCTCCTGCTCGCGGCTCCCGACCAGGCCGGGCACCCCACGGTGCTGCTCCAGCAGCGGAGCTGGTGGGGCAGCTACGGCGGTGCCTGGGGGCCGCCAGGCGGCGCGCGGGACAGTCACGAGTCCGTGGTCAGGGCGGCGCTGCGGGAGGCGATCGAGGAGTGCGCGATCGACCCCCGGCCGGTCCGGGTGCACGGCGTGCTGACCGACGACCACGGGGGCTGGACGTACCAGACCGTGCTGGCCAACGCGGCCGCCCCGCTCGCCGCCGCCGCGGTCAGCGAGGAGACCAGTGAGGTCGCCTGGGTCCGGGTGTCCGACGTCGAGCGGTTGCGGCTGCACCCGGGGTTCGCCGGCCAGTGGCCCGCGCTGCGGACGGCGCTCGCGCCGCTGACGATCATCGTGGACGCGGCCAACGTGATGGGGTCGCGGCCCGACGGCTGGTGGCGGGACCGCGCCGGGGCGGCGCGGAGGTTGTGTGACGAGATCGCCGGGCTCGCGCTGGAGGGCGTGGCTGGCTTGCCGGAGGCGGTGCCGGTTCCGGCGCTCGAGCGGTGGTTCCCGCGGTTCGTCGTGGTGCTCGAGGGCGCCGCTGCTGCCGGAGCCGCCGCGGGACAGGCGGACAGTGCGGACAGTCAGGTGCGGATCGTGCGGGCAAGAGGTTCGGGTGACGACGAGATCGTCCGGCAGGCCGCCGAGGCCGCCCAGGCCGCTCAGGCCGCTCAGGCCGTCGGGCCGCACCTCGTCGAGACCGCCGGGCCGCGCCTCGTCGTGACCGCCGACCGCGAACTGCGCGCCAGGTGCACGTCCGCCGGGGCGTCGGTGATCGGCCCTCGCTGGCTGCTCGACCTGCTGTAGCGGGCGGTAGTGCCTGATCGCTTGCGGCTCGGTCCCTGAGTCAGGAACATCGAGGTTCATACCGAGCCAAGGAGAGGCCGCATGACCGACAACGCCATTTACCAGTACGTGCCCCATCGCAGGACCCAGCGAAAGCTAGAAGGGACCGGGCCAGGCCCGGTCAAGGTCGCCGAGCAACTGCCGAGCGGCTCGGCGGCGCAGCGGTTCAACGCGCGGCTCGCGGTCAAGGTCACCGCGGGCGTCGGCACCATGTGGTGCGCCTATGCCTTCGGGGCGCTGGCCCTGGTCAGCCTGCCGTCGGCGATCTCCTCCGGTAGCCCCATCATCCTTGTCTCCTGGATCTCGCAGACCTTCCTGCAACTCGTCCTGCTTTCGGTGATCATCGTGGGCCAGAACGTGCTCGCCGCCGCGGCCGACAAGCGATCAGAAGCGACGTTCAAGGACGCCGATGCGGTGCTGCACGAGGCGGTGAAGATCCAAGAACACCTGCTCGCCCAGGACGGCGTGCTCTCCGACCTGGCCGGCCGGCTCGCGAGGGTTGAGGCGCGTTCGATCTCCTGAAGAACTGCCGCGCGCGGCCGCGCGGCTGGACGCCTGTCGATGCGCTTCGGCCTACGCGACCTGGAACGACCTCTTGGCCAGGCCGAGCCAGTACCCCGTGATCGTGGTCACCGGGGCCGGCCCAGCTCCCGCGCCGAGCGACACGAACAGCGGCGCGAAGTGCTCGGTGGTCGGATGCGCGTACTTGGCGCCCGGCGCCTGCCTGAACCCGGCCAGCGCGTCGACGTCGCCGCGGTCGAGCGCCTCGCCCGCCCACAGGTCGAACTCGGTCGACCAGCCAGGCGGGGGTGCGTCGAACCGGAAGTCGCGCAGGAACGGCAGCCCGTGGGTGAGGAAACCGCTCCCCATGATCAGCACGCCCTCGTCGCGCAACGGGCGCAGCGCCGCCCCGATCCGCAGCAGCCGACCGGGGTCGAGCGTGGGCATCGAGACCTGGAGGACCGGGATGTCGGCCGCCGGGTACATCACGGTAAGCGGTACGTACGCGCCGTGATCAAGGCCGCGGTCCGGTGCCTGGGCGACCGGCTCGACGCCGGTCAGCAGCGCCCGGATGTTCCCGGCCAGCCCGGGCGCGCCGGGGGCCGGGTAGGTGGCGCGGTAGTACCGCTCGGGAAACCCCCAGAAATCGTAGACCAGGGGCGCGGCGTCGTCGGTCGCGCCGACGGTGAGCGGCGCCGCCTCCCAGTGCGCCGAGACCACGAGGATCGCGGTTGGCCTGGGCAGTGCCCCGGCCCATGCCGCGAGCTGCGTGGTCCAGAGCGGGTCGTCGACCAGCGGCGGCGCGCCGTGGCCCAGGTACATGGCCGGCATCCGCTCCGGCGTGGTCCGTTGCGCCGCCCGCTCGGCAACCTGGGCCGCCGCGTCGGCCGGTACTTGCTCGTGCGCGGGTGCGTCCGACTTCAGTTCCTCGTCCATGGCCGTGTCCATATGCTCGCCGTTCTCCTGACAGCGACGGTAACGCAGCCCGCGAGGAGGTCTCGCCGCCGATCTGCCGGATCCGGCGCCATCTCCGGTTGACAGAGGCCCTATCGACTATCGATACTATCGATAGTCGATACGGGGCTTGCGGTCGGCGCGACCGCCGGGACGGAGTTGAATATGGCGGCTCAACGGCGCGGACTGACCGAACCGCTGGAGTCTTTGACCTGGGTATTCGGCGTTTGGATGGCACTGGGGTTGGCGGCGGCTGCGCTCGCAACCTGGATGGGGTCCGGCTCTGTCGGCGGATTCGGTGTCCGGGCGGTCTGTGAGACACTGCCGAATGAGCTCGACGACACGGGGACGGCTCCCGTCGGCATTGGAGTCCATGCCGGTCCCGGCGCCACGATCGATACCTGGGGGACATTCCACGCCTGCGCCGGCGATCCGACAATTGCCCAGCGGATCTGGTACTCGCTGATCGGCCTGCCGACCGTCATCTTCTGGGCGTGCGTGCTATGGATCCTGTGGCGGATGTTGAGCACGGCGCGGTCGCGCGGTCCCTTCGCTCCCCAGGTCGCGACCGCGCTGCGGCGACTTGGGTGGTTCATCATCGTGGGCGCAGTTGTCGCCTCGGCCGTACACGGACTGGCTCTGGACGCGGTCCTGAACTCCCTTTTCAGGCCGGGAGTCGGCTACGGCGACGCGGTGTTCGGGCCGATCAAGGCACTGGTGCCGGTGCCGGTCATCGCCGGAGCGACGATGTTGACCTTCGCCAGGATTATCCGCGCTGGCCAGGCGATGGACGAGGAGATCAGGGCGACGGTATGACCAGCCGCAGCGCTGTTTCTGGCGCGGGCGGTACCGGGGGCTCAGGCGGCTCAGGCGGCGTCGACGGGCCCGGTGGCGCCGCCGCGGCCAAAGATATGCGGGACGATACGGCCCGGATCGGCATCCGCCTCGATGAGCTGCTGTCACGGCGCGAGATGACGCTGACCGACCTGTCGGAGCGGGTCGGCATCACGGTCGTGAACCTGTCCGTGCTGAAGAACGGCCGCGCCCGGGCCATCCGGTTCAGCACGCTGGCCAGGCTCTGCGAGGCGCTCGACTGCCAGCCAGGCGACCTGCTGGTCTACGAGCAAAGCCAGGCTGGCGGTCGCCCGGCCGCCGGCCCCCAGGCTGTCGGCCGCCGGGGCGGGGGCCGGGTCTGTGCCGGGGGAGCGGAGTTTAGGGAGGGGGACCGACATTGAGACGCCGGTATCCACAGGCTCGTCGTTCGGTTGTCACTCGTCCACAGGCAACCGCGCTGCCCGTGCGAGTCTGCTCGCGCGGCGTCAGGCTGCGCTCATGGTTGCTCGTCTGTCGCGTGAGTGCGGTGAGCTCGTCGACTACCAGCGCGGCGTCATCGCACGGTGGCAGGCCCCCGACCGTGCGGTTGACCAGCTCGCCGTCGAGGCGCTGGTGCGCGCGGGCCGGTGGCAGACCTTGTACCGCGGTGTCTACGCGGCGTACACGGGTCCGCCCTCCCGCGACAGCACGCTGTGGGCCGCCGTACTGCGCTGCGGCCCCGAGGCCGTATTAAGCCACATCACCGCGGCCGAACTCGACGGGCTGACTGACCGGCCCGGCGACGTCATCCATGTGACAATTCCGCGGCAGTCGCGGGTGTGGCTGTCCGA
>DASPZH010000003.1:0-13329 GCA_035636335.1 Streptosporangiaceae bacterium | reverse complement strand
AGGGCCTGCGGACCAGGCTGCGGCCCGACTTCTTCCCGTTCACCGAGCCCTCCGCCGACGTGTCGATGGAGTGCCACGTCTGCCGCGGCGAGTCGGTCAGGCCGGGCGCGCCGCCGTGCCGGGTCTGCAAGTCGCAGGGCTGGATCGAGATCGCCGGCTGCGGCATGGTCAACCCGCGCGTGCTCGTCGCATGCGGCATCGACCCGGACAGGTACAGCGGCTTCGCGTTCGGGCTCGGCATCGAGCGGGCCCTGATGATCAGGAATGGCCTGAGCGAGATCAGGGACACGATCGAGGGCGATGTCAGGTTCAGCTCGGCGTTCGGAGCGGAGGCGTCATGCTAGTCCCGCTTTCCTGGCTGCTCAGCTATGCTGCGCTGCCCGAGCCGGTCGACGCCGGCGAGGTCGCGCGGCGGCTCACCGCGATCGGCCTGGAGGTCGAGTCGGTCGAGCGGGTCGGGCACGACATTTCCGGTGTCGTGGTCGCGCGCGTGCTGGAGATCGAGGAGCTGACCGGGCACAAGAAGCCAATCAGGTACTGCGCGGTGACGACTGGCACGACGGAAAGGTCTGTGATCTGCGGTGCCGTCAACTTCGCCGTCGGCGATCTGGTGCCGCTCGCCGAGCCGGGCGCTGTGCTGCCGGGCGGCTTCGAGATCGGTGTGAGCAAGCGGTACGGCCGGATGTCGGACGGCATGATCTGCTCGGCCGCCGAACTCGGCCTCGGCGACGACCACACCGGGATCATGGTCCTGCCGCCCGACGCGCCGGTCGGGGCCGACTTCGTCGGCTACGCCGGGCTTCGCGACGTGGTGCTCGACGTGAACGTGACCCCGGACAAGGGGCACGCGCTGTCGGTCAGGGGCATGGCGCGGGAGCTCGCGAGCGCGTTCGGCGTGGCGTACACCGACCCCGCCGACGCGGGCCTGCCCTCCTGGGCGGGCCAGCCAGGCGAGCCCGGCGCGGTCTACCCGGCCAGCATCGCCGACCCGACCGCGTGCGACCGGTTCGCGCTCCGCGAGGTGCGCGGCATCGACCCGGACCGGCCGACGCCGCTAGCGATGCGGGTCAGGCTCGCCCGCGCGGACACCAGGAGCGTCTCGCTGGCCGTCGACGTCACGAACTACCTGATGCTCGAGCTCGGCCAGCCGCTGCACGCCTTCAACGCCTCGAGGCTGGACGGGCCGATCGTGGTCAGGCGGGCGCGGGCCGGCGAGCGGCTGGAGACCCTGGACCACGTCGTGCGCGATCTCGACCCCGACGACATCGTGATCACCGACTCGTCAGGCCCGATCGGGCTGGCCGGGACGATGGGCGGGCTGGCCACCGAGGTCAGCGAGTCCTCGACCGACCTGGTGATCGAGGCCGCGCACTTCAGCGCGCCCGGCGTGGCCCGGATGAGCCGCAGGCACCGGCTGTTCAGCCAGGCATCGGCGCGGTTCGAGCGCGGGGTGGACTACGAGCTGCCGCTGCGTGCCTGCGCCAGGGCCGTCGCGATGCTCGCCGAGCTGGGCGGCGGGAGCGTCGTGGACGGGTACACCCTCGCGTCTGAGCCGGTCGAGCCGGTGCGGATCGAGATCCGCGCCGACCATCCGGACCGCGTAGCCGGCACGACGTACGGCACGCAAACCGTGATCGGCAGGCTGCGCGAGGTCGGCTGCACGGTCGAGCCGCACGGCCAGGCCGGCGACGGCGGCGAAATGCTCGCCGTCACGCCGCCGTCCTGGCGCCCCGACCTCACCGACCCGAATGACCTGGCCGAAGAGGTGATCAGGCTCGAGGGTTACGAGAAGGTCGGCATCGCGATGCCGCGGGCCATCGCCGGCCAGGGCAGGACGGCGGCTCAGCGGCTTCGCGGCGCCGTCGGCCGCGCGCTCGCCGGGGCGGGCTACGTGGAGGTCATCAGCAGCCCGTTCGGCTCGGAGGCCGACTTCGACCGGCTGGGGCTGCCGGCCGGAGATCGGCGGCGGCGAGCCGTCAGCATCGCCAACCCGATCAGGGAAGAGGAACCGCAGCTTCGCACCAGCCTGCTGCCCGGCCTGTTCCGTGTCGCCAGCCGCAACGCCGGGCGCGGGTTCGCCGACCTGTCGCTGTTCGAGATCGGGAACGTCGCTAGGAACACGTCCGGCCAGTCCGGCCAGCCCGGCGGGCCCGGCGGACTCGGTGCTGGCGGCGCGGGTGCCGACGGCAACGGCCGCGACGGCGCGGGCGCCGCGAGCCGGGTCGCGCCGATACTGGCCGTCGACCGCGGCCCGACCGCCGCCGAGACCGCCGAGCTCGAGCGGGCGCTGCCCGACCAGCCGCGGCTGGTCGCGATGGTGCTGACCGGCAAGCGGGAGACGGCGGGCTGGTGGGGCGACGGCCGGCCGGCCAGCTTCCACGACGCGATCGAGGCCGCGCGCACCGTGCTGCATACCAGTCGGCTGCCCTACCAGATCGTGCGCGGCCGGAGCGAGCCGTGGCATCCCGGCCGGTGCGCGCGGCTCGTGCTGGAGCCCGGCGTGCTCGAGCCCGGTGCCGATCGCGATGCCGGCGAAACGGGCGAGCCGGTGACGATCGGTTACGCGGGCGAGTTGCACCCGCGGGTGATCGAGGCGTTCCGGCTAGCGCCCCGGTCCTGCGCGGTCGAACTAGACCTGTCGCTCATCGAGCGGGCCGCGGCCGGCCTGGACCCGATCCAGGCTCCGGTCATTTCCGCCTACCCGGTCGCCAGCCAGGACGTGGCGCTGGTGGTGCGCGAGGCCGTCGCGGCCGCGGACGTGGCGGCCGCGCTGGTGGCCGGGGCGGTCGCGGCGGGAGCCGAGGCGCTGCTCGAAGATGTTCGCCTGTTCGACGTCTATACCGGGGAGCAGGTTGACCCCGGGCACAAGTCGCTGGCCTACACGCTGCGCTTCAGGGCGCCGGACCGGACGCTCACCGACGACGAGGTCGCGGTGGCCAGGGACGCGGCGGTCGCCTCGGCGGCCGGGCTGACCGGGGCCACGCTGCGCGGCGGGACCGGCTAGATCGCCGACCGGTAGTTCGGCGCAGGTCATCCCCGGGGTCGGGCACGTGGTGGCTGGCCGGTCAACGATCGAGCTAGGAGGCCGACGGCGATGGCGCCGGCGAGGGCGGCAGGAGGATCTCGAGTATCTCGTCGCGACCGCGGGTGCACTTGGATGCCTTGCCGGTGTGCAGGACGACCGGGGTGGCGAACCCCTGGCAGGTCCAGCGCATGATCTTGACCGGCCCGCCACCGCCGTTGCCGGGCTCCAGGCCGGACCTGATCGCCTTGGCGTAGGCCAGTTCCACCGCCTTCGCTGTGCCGCACGAGATGTGGCCGCTCGCGACCTCGACCGTGACCGGGACGTCGGCCGACGTTCGCGCGGGTCCGCAGGACGTGACGTAGGTGCGGGCCGCCGAGGACGCAGCGGCACCCGGCCCCGCGTGGCCCGTGCTGCACCCGGCCGCGACGGTCATGCCGAGCACGGCGAGCGTGCCGAGCGCCATGGCCCGCGAGGCCCTGGCGCCGGCCGGCCGGCCCGCCTGGCCTGAGGATCCGCTCTGGCGCAATGGCATCTCCTTCCTGCGCGCACAACATCATGCCGTCTGGTGCCCTCGGCCGGTAGGCCGAACCCGCCGGTTCGCGCGCGATCGGGCCAACCCGAGGTCAAGCACGAACCCTGCGTCATCCCGCCGTGACCCACCGCCTTTGCTTTGCATATGCAAACGGCGTCATGCATAATGATGCGAGCGATTCGGGGAGCGGCCGATCGGCCGGATCGCGCGGAGGCGTCGTCGACCGGGCCAGGAGCCGCGTGGTCGCCGCGCGAGGTCCTGGGCGAAGGGTTGATGCCAATGCGGGTCGCGGTGGCCGGCGCGAGCGGGTACGCGGGCGGCGAACTGCTGCGGTTGATCAGCGGTCATCCGGGCCTGGAGCTGGCGACGGTCACCGCGGACGGCAGCGCGGGCAAGGCGGTCGGCGACGTCCACTCCGGCCTGGCCGGGCAGCGCGCGCTCGCGGAACTGGTACTCGAACCGCACGGCGCCGTCCAGGAGGTGCCCGCCGACCTGGTCTTCCTCGCGCTGCCGAGCGGTGAGTCCGCGCCGGTCGCGGCGGGACTGCCCGACGACGTCGCGGTCGTGGACCTCGGAGCCGACTTCAGGCTGGCCGACGCGGCCGACTGGGCACGGCACTACGACGGCGACTACCAGGGACGCTGGGTCACCGGGCTGCCCGAGCTTCCGGGGGCTCGTTCGGTTGTACGCAACGCAACTCGCGTCGCCGCTCCCGGTTGCTACGCGACGGCCGCCATCGTGGCGCTCGCGCCGCTGGTAGCCGCGGACCTGGCCGAACCGGACGACGTGGTCGTGGTCGCGGCGTCGGGGACCTCGGGCGCGGGCCGGTCGCTGCGGGCCGACCTGCTCGGCAGCGAGGTGATGGGCTCGGTCTCCGCGTACCAGGCCGGCGGCGCGCACCGGCACACGCCGGAGATCGAGCAGGCGCTCACCGAGATCGCCGGGCGGCCCGCCCGGGTCTCGTTCACGCCGATGCTGGCCCCGATGCCGCGCGGCATCCTCGCCACCTGCACGGCGAGGCTCGGGCGCGCCGGTGCCGACACGGCTGTGCTGCGAGCGGCGCTGGCCGCCGCGTACGCAGGCGAGCCGTTCGTCACCGTTCTGCCCGAGGGCCGGTGGCCGGGCACCGGCGCCGTGGCCGGGTCCAACGGGGTCCACGTGCAGGCGGCCGCCGACCCCCGCACCGGCCGGGCGACGGTCGTCGCCGCCCTCGACAACCTGGGCAAGGGCGCCGCCGGCCAGGCGATCCAGAACGCCAACCTCATGCTCGGACTGCCCGAGACCGCGGGCCTGACCTCGATCGGAGTAACTCCATGAGCGTCACAGCACCGGCGGGTTTCCGCGCCGCCGGCGTCGCGGCCGGGATCAAGGCCTCCGGCCACCCCGACGTGGCGGTGGTCGTCAACGACGGGCCTTCGGCCGCCGCCGCCGGCGTGTTCACCTCGAACCGGGTCAAGGCCGCGCCGGTGCGCTGGAGTCAGCAGGTGCTCGCCGGCGGCCAGGTGCGGGCGGTGGCGCTCAACTCGGGCGGCGCCAACGCGTGCACGGGACCGGCCGGATTCGCCGATACCAGGCAGACGGCCGAGCTCCTGGCGAACCTGCTCTCCGCGCAGGCCGGCCGGATCGCGGTCTGCTCCACCGGGCTGATCGGCGAGCGGCTGCCGATGGACCGGCTGCTCGCGGGCGTCGGCGCCGCGACCGCGGCGGCGACGGCGTCGGGCGGGCCGGTCGCGGCCGGCGCGATCATGACGACCGACACCGTGCCCAAGACCTGCGCCGTCCAGGGCGGCGGCTACACGATCGGCGGGATGGCCAAGGGCGCCGCGATGCTGGCGCCGGCGCTGGCCACCATGCTCGTCGTGCTCACCACCGACGCGGACCTGCCCGCCAGCGACCTGGACAAGGCGCTGCGCGGCTCGGTGCGTACGACATTCGACCGGCTGGACTCCGACGGCTGCATGTCCACCAACGACACCGTCCTGCTGCTGGCCAGCGGCGCCAGCGGCGTGCGGCCCGACCCCGCCGAGTTCACCGACCTGCTGGCGGCCGCCTGCGGCGACCTGGCCCGCCAGCTTCAGCTCGACGCCGAGGGCGCGACCAAGGCCATCGCCATCGACGTGACCGGTGCGGCCAGCGAGGACGAAGCCGTCGCCGTCGGCCGGGCGATCGCCAGGTGCAACCTGTTCAAGTGCGCGATCACCGGCGAGGACCCGAACTGGGGCCGCGTGCTCGCCGCGGCCGGCACGACCAGCGCGGTCTTCGAGCCCGACGAGGTCAGCGTCGCGATCAACGGGATCTGGGTGTGCCGGAACGGCGCGCCGGGCGACGACCGGTCGGGCGTCGACCTGCGGCCGAAGGACGTGACCGTGACCGTCGAGCTGTCCGCGGGCCAGGCCGCGGCCACGGTGCTGACCACCGACCTGACCGCGGCCTACGTGCACGAGAACTCGGCGTACTCGACATGACCGGCCAGGTTGCCCACGCCAGCGCGCTGGCCAAGGCGGCGACCCTGATCGAGGCGCTGCCCTGGCTGGAACGGTTCCATGGCCAGGTCGTGGTGATCAAGTACGGCGGCCACGCCATGACCGAGGAGTCGCTGCGGATGGCGTTCGCGCAGGACGTCGTCTTCCTGCGCTACGCCGGGCTGCGCCCGGTCGTCGTGCACGGCGGCGGCCCGCAGATCAGCGCGCACCTGGACCGGCTCGGGATGGAGTCGACGTTCCGGGCCGGGCTGCGGGTCACCACGCCCGAGGCCATGGACGTGGTCAGGATGGTTCTGACCGGCCAGGTGAACAGGGATGTCGTCGGGCTGATCAACCGGCACGGGCCGTTCGCGGTCGGCCTGTCAGGCGAGGACGCGCAGCTTCTGACCGCCCGCCGGGTCGCGGCGACCACCGAGGACGGCCAGGTAGTCGACATTGGCCACGTCGGCGAGGTTGAGTCGGTGAACCCGGGTGCGGTGAGTGCGCTGATCGCCGACGGCAGGATCCCGGTGATCTCCACGGTGGCGCGCAGCGACTCGGGCGAGGTGCTGAACGTGAACGCCGACACCGCGGTCGCGGCGCTCGCGGTGGCGCTCGGCGCGGTGAAGCTGGTGATGCTGACCGACGTGCCCGGCCTGTACGCGGACTGGCCGGGGAAATCGCCAGGGGCCGCCGAGTCGGCCGCGAACGGCTCACGGGAAGCCGAGGGCGGCCGCCCGCCGCAGGTGATCAGCGAGCTGACCGTCAGCGCGCTCGCCGCGATGCTGCCCGGGCTGACCGACGGCATGATCCCGAAGATGCGAGCCTGCCTGAGCGCCGTCCGCGGCGGCGTGCCGCAGGCGCACGTGCTCGACGGCCGGCTGCCGCACGCCGTCCTGCTGGAGATCTTCACCGACTCGGGGATCGGCACGATGGTCGTGCCCGACGGAGAGCAAAGGGCAGCATGAGCGGGAGCACATCATGACGACCTCGGACCTGGTGACGACGACCGTGACCGGCGCGCTGCGGGAGCGGTACGCGGCGGCGATGATGCCGAACTACGGCATTCCGCCGCTCGCGCTGGCACGCGGCGAGGGCTGCGTGGTCTGGGACGTGGACGGCAACTCCTACCTCGACCTGGTCGGCGGGATCGCGGTCAGCGCGCTCGGGCATGCCCACCCGGCGATCGTCGCGGCCGTGAGCGAGCAGGTCGCCAGGCTCGCGCACATCTCGAACCTGTACCTGCACGAGGGCCAGGTGCGGCTGGCCGAACGGCTGCTCGGGCTGCTCGGCGCCGACGGCCGGGTGTTCTTCGCGAACTCGGGCACCGAGGCCAACGAGGCGGCCGTCAAGCTGGTCCGCCGCGCGCAGGGACCGGCCAGGCCGGTGTTCGTCGCCGCCGAGGGCGGCTTCCACGGCCGGACCATGGGATCGCTCGCCCTGACCGGCAAGAGCTCGATCAGGGAGCCGTTCGCGCCCTTCGGGGTTGATGTTCGGTTTGTTCCCTACGGCGACCAGGACGCGCTCGCGGCGGCCGTCGGGCCGGACTGCGCGGGCGTCTTCCTCGAGCCGGGCCTGGGCGAGGGCGGGGTCGTGCCGGCCCCGCCCGGCTACCTGCAGGCGGCGCGCGCGGCGTGCGACGCGGCCGGGGCGCTGCTCGTGCTCGACGAGATCCAGAGCGGCATCGGCCGGACCGGCGCGTGGTTCGCCTGCCAGGCGGCGGGGGTCAGGCCGGACGTGATCACGCTGGCGAAGGGGCTCGGCGGCGGGCTGCCGATCGGCGCCTGCATCGGCATCGGGGCCGCCGGGACGGCGCTGGCCAAGGGCGACCACGGCAGCACCTTCGGGGGCAACCCGGTGGCGTGCGCGGCGGCGCTGGCCGTGCTCGACACGATCGAGCGCGACGGGCTGCTCGGCAACGTCACCCGGGTCGGGGCGGCCCTGTCCGCGGCGATCACGGCCACCAGTCACCCGCTGCTGGCGTGCCCGCGCGGCAGCGGCCTGTGGCTGGCGATCGTACTCACCGGGCCGGTGGCCGCCGCGGTGGAGGCAGCGGCCCGGGAGGCCGGGTTCCTGGTGAACGCGGTCCAGCCCGACGCGATCAGGCTCGCCCCGCCGCTGGTGCTGAGCCTTGACCAGGCCGCCTCGTTCACCGCTGCGCTACCGCGGATCCTGGACGCGGCGGCCGCGGCCGGCCAGCGGGCATGATGCAGCGACCGGGCAGCGGCGCGGCGCACCTGGCCGACCCCGGCACCGCGGCGGGCCACGTCGACCGGGTCAGCCCGGCGACCAAGGCCGCCAGGCACGCGAAGATCACGGCCATCCTCACCCAGCACGACGAGCCGGTCAGGTCGCAGGACGACCTGGCCGACCGGCTCGCCGCGACCGGCGTCAAGGTCACCCAGGCGACCCTGTCCCGCGACCTCGACGAGCTCGGCGCCGTGCGGCTGCGCGGACCGGGCGGCGCGCTGGTCTACGCCCTGCCGCCCGACCCGGCCGACCTGGTGGTCGGCGACCCGGGCGACGCTGCCCTGCGCCAGGCGACCGCGGCCGTGGCCGGCCAGGCCGGGTTCGCCGGGTTCGCCGCGGGAACGGCCTCCGCCACCGCGGCCGGGCTGGCCAGGGTCGCGGCGGACCTGCTGCTGTCGGCCGAGGCCAGCGGCAACCTGGTCGTGCTGCGCACGCCGCCGGGAGCGGCCCAGCTCATGGCGTCGATGATCGACAGGACCGCGATGGACGCGGTGCTCGGCACGGTGGCCGGCGACGACACCGTGCTGGTCGTGGCCCGCGATCCGGCGGGCGGTGACGACCTGGCGAGGCTGCTGCTGCGGCTCGCCGAGCGGCGCGGCAGGACGGACCACAAGACGGCCGGGCCGGCCAGACAGGCGCAGGCCGACGCCAGGCAGACACAGGCCGCCGCCGGGCGGCCGACGGGAACCCAGGACAAGGAGGAGTCGTGACACAGCGAGTCGTGCTGGCCTACTCGGGCGGCCTCGACACATCGGTGGCGATCGGATGGATCGCCGAGCAGACCGGTGCCGACGTGATAGCCCTGGCGGTGGACGTCGGCCAGGGCGGGGAGGACCTGGAGACGATCCGGGCGCGCGCGATGGCCTGCGGCGCGGCCGACGCCGTGGTGGTCGACGCCAGGGCCGAGTTCGCGGCCGGCTACTGCCTGCCTGCCATGCGGGCGAACGCGCTCTACATGGACCGGTATCCGCTGGTCTCCGCGCTGTCCAGGCCGCTGATCGTGGCCCACCTGGCCAGGGTCGCCGACGAGTTCGGGGCCAGCGTCGTGGCGCACGGCTGCACCGGCAAGGGCAACGACCAGGTCAGGTTCGAGGTCGGGCTGGCCGCGCTGGCGCCGGACGTGAAGTCGATCGCCCCGGTCCGCGACTCCGGCATGACCAGGGACAAGGCGATCGAGTTCGCCGCGGCCAAGGGGCTGCCGATCGACGTCACCGCACGGTCGCCGTACTCGATCGACCAGAACCTGTGGGGGCGAAGCTGCGAGACCGGTCACCTGGAGGACATCTGGGAGACCCCGCACGACGACGTCTACGGCTACACAGAAGACCCGTCGGCGGGCAAGCCCGCCGACGAGGTCACGATCGGCTTCACCGACGGCCTGCCGGTCGCCATCGACGGCATGCTGCTGTCGCCGCTGGAGATCATCACCGAGCTCAACGCCCTGGCCGGCGCGCACGGCGTCGGCCGGATCGACATGGTCGAGGACCGCCTGGTGGGGATCAAGAGCAGGGAGATCTACGAGGCGCCCGCCGCGATGACGCTGATCGCCGCGCACGCCGAGCTCGAGAGCGTGTGCCTGGAGCGGGACCTGGCCAGGTTCAAGCGGACGGCCAGCCAGCGCTGGGCCGAGCTCGCCTACGACGGGCTGTGGTTCTCGCCGCTGCGGCGCTCGCTGGAGGCGTTCATGGCCGAGGCGTCCACGAACGTGACCGGGGACGTGCGGGTGCGGCTGCACGCCGGCCAGGCCGTTGTCACCGGCCGGCGCAGTCCGGTGGGGCTGTACGACTACGGGCTCGCGACGTATGACACCGGCGACATGTTCGACCAGAACCTGTCGAAGGGGTTCGTGGAGCTGTGGGGGCTGCCGAGCAAGACCGCCGCCGAGCGTGACCGCAGGGCGGCGGTGGGCTGAGGCGATCTGGCCCCAATTGCCCGCGTAGTAGTGCATGAACGGTCAGCGGTGACAAATGTGCTGCTCTAGGGTGGTGGTTCGCAGCGGAGTGCGGGCGGGAGGGCGGGCAGTGGGACTGAAGTTCAATCCGGCGCCCGGGTGGCCGGTCCCGTACGGGTTCGAGCCGCCGGCCGGGTGGGAGCCCGCCCCGGACTGGCCGCCCGCGCCGGCGAACTGGCCGCTGTGGATCGGCAGCGACGCCCCGCGCGGTCCGTCCCAGCCTCCGCCGGGCGGCGGGTACGTTCCCGGCTACCTGCGCGAGCAGCAAGCGGGCAGCCTCCCGGCCGCGCCGCCGCCGGGTAACTACACCCCGGCCCATGCCTTCAGGCCGGCACCGCGGCCAAGCAACCGCCGGGCAGTTCGCACCAGGGTCATCTTGAGTGCCTTGGTCGCCTTCATCGTCGTCTCCGGGCTGGTGGCGGCCCTGAGCGGCAACGCTCACCGGTCGTCCGCGACCGGCCATATCGACAAGAAGGGCCAGCTTGACGTGTTCTCCCTGCAGGTGGGGGACTGCTTCCATGGCCCGTCGCTGAGCATGCTCGGGCGAGGCTTCGCGGCCGTTCGGGCCGTCCCGTGCGGGAACGCCCACAACTCGCAGGTCTTCGCGCAGTTCGGGGCCGCCGATCCCGGGGCCTATCCCGGGCACGCGGCGCTGGCCGCGCAGGCCGAGCACGGCTGCGGGAAGAGGCTCGCGGTGGTCAACAGGTCGAAGGTGCCCCGCACGGTCAAAGTGGAGTTCATCTATCCCGACTCGGTGGCCTGGTTCGAAGGCCATCGCACGATAAGTTGCTTCATCCGCGACAGTCGCGGGGATCTGACCGGGTCCATGCTGAAGGCGGGCGCGGTCCGCTGAGGCGGCTCTCCAGTCGCCGCGGACACGTCGGCCTGGCCGACCGGAGTCACCCGGGAGAGTCGTTATAGCTATAGCTTGTCGGGTGAACGGATGGTGCGGACTGCGGGAGGGGTTGTGAGCGGCGAGCCGGGGACGTCTGCGGTGCGGCTGTGGGGCGGCCGGTTCGAGTCGGGGCCGGCCGAGGCTCTGGCCAGGCTGTCGATGAGCGTCCACTTCGACTGGCGGCTGGCCCGCTACGACCTGCTGGCGTCCGGGGCGCACGCGCGGGTGCTGCACCGTGCCGGGCTGCTCGACGACGACGAGGTGGCCAGGCTGCTCGCGGCGATCGACGAGCTGAGCCGGGACTGCCAGACGGGCGCGTTCCGGCCGTCGGCGGCCGACGAGGACGTGCACACCGCGCTGGAACGCGGGCTGCTCGAGCGGGTCGGGTCACTCGGCGGGAAGCTGCGCGCGGGCCGGTCGAGGAACGACCAGGTCGCTACCGATCTGCGGATGTACCTGCGCGACCAGGCCAGGCAGGTGGCCGCGCGGCTGGCCGAGCTGCAGACCGCGCTGATGGACCAGGCGGAGCGGCACCTCGTCGAGCGGACGCCGGCGCCCGGGATGACGCACATGCAGCACGCGCAGCCCGTGCTGCTGGCCCAGCAACTGCTCGCGCACGTGCAGGCGCTGGCCAGGGACGTGGCGCGGCTACGCGACTGGGACAAGCGGGCCGCGATCTGCCCGCTCGGGTCCGGCGCCCTGGCCGGCTCCTCGCTGCCGCTTGACCCCGAGGCGGTCGCGGCCGAGCTCGGCTTCGACGCGCCCGCCGCCAACTCGATGGACGCGGTTTCCGACCGGGACTTCGCGGCCGAGTTCTGCTTCGCGGCGGCGCTGGCCGGGGTGCACCTGTCCAGGCTCGGCGAGGAGGTCGTGCTCTGGACGTCGCACGAGTTCGGCTGGGCCGAGATCGACGACGCCTACGCCACGGGATCCTCGATCATGCCGCAGAAGAAGAACGCCGACGTCGCCGAGCTGGCCAGGGGCAAGGCCGGGCGGCTGATCGGCGGCCTCACCGGGCTGCTGACGACGCTGAAGGGCCTGCCGCTGACCTACAACAGGGACCTGCAGGAGGACAAGGAACCGGTGTTCGACGCGGTGGACACGCTGCTGCTCGTGCTGCCGGCGATGGCCGGCCTGGTCAGTTCCATGCGTTTTCATGCTGAACGGCTCGCGCGCGGGGCTGCCGCGGGCCACGCGCTCGCCACCGACGTAGCCGAGTTCCTGGTCCGGCGGGGCGTGCCGTTCAGAGCGGCGCACGAGGCGGTGGGGCACCTCGTCGTGTGGTGCCAGGTCAACGACTGCGAGCTGGGCGACGTGAGCGACGAGAACCTGCAGAAGGTGTCGCCGCGTTTGACGCCCGACGTACGGTCGGTGCTCTCGGTGGCGGGGGCGATCGGGGCGCGGGACAGGACCGGCGGGACCGCGCCGCAGCGGGTCGCCGAGCAGCTCGACGGGCTGCGAGGCACTGTGGCCGCCGACGCGGCATGGGCCGCGGCGTGACGACGCGGCAGCCGCAGCCGCCTGGTTTCCACGATCCACCACCATCATGGGATTCGGATGGCTGGGAGGTGGCGGGGCGGCGGTTCTTCGAGCGCTCCGTGCTGGCGGTCGCGCCCGAGTTGCTGGGCCGGGTGCTCGCGCATGAGACCGAGGACGGGCTGGTGGCGGCGGAGATCGCCGAGGTCGAGGCGTACTGCGGCGAGTCGGATCCGGCCTCGCACGCGTTCCGCGGGCAGACGGCACGCAACGCCGTCATGTTCGGCGAGCCCGGGCACGCGTACGTCTACTTCACCTACGGGATGCACTTCTGCGTGAACCTCGTCTGCCAGCCCGCCGGACAGGCCGCCGCCGTCCTGCTCAGGGCCGGCCGGGTGGTCGCGGGCGCCGAGGTGGCCCGGTCGCGGCGCGGTGCCAGCGGGTCGCGGGCCGGCGCCGGGGCGCTGGTCGAACGGGAGCTAGCCAGGGGGCCGGCCCGGCTGTGCCAGGCGCTGGCCGTCGGCCGGGCCCAGAACGGCGCCGACGTGTGCGACCCGGCCGGCCCGCTGCGGCTGCTGTCGCCGCCGGGCTTCACCGGGCTGCCCGCCGCGTCGATCGGGCGCGGGCCCCGAGTCGGCGTGCGCTTCGGGGCCGAGGTTCACTGGCGGTTCTGGATGCTTGGCGAGCCCGCCGTGTCGGCCTACCGGCCGCACATGCCGCGGCGGCGCGTGGCTGGTC
>DASPZH010000002.1:0-2632 GCA_035636335.1 Streptosporangiaceae bacterium | reverse complement strand
CGTTCCATGATCCCATGGCCCGCTCACGCCCCCGTGACCAGGCCGCACGCAGAACGCCGCACCGATATTCACACCAGCTACACAGCGGGCACACGGCTTCGTCATGGCCGTTGCGTTAGATCTGGTAAGTACCCACTCGGGAGCGACCGAAGTACCGGGGGTTGGGGAGGGATGAGCGGCCGGCGCTCCGCGCCGCCGCCGTCTCAACGTCAACGCGCTCGGCCGCGCTGGACCCGCCTGGATGACTTGGGGGAGCATCTGGTCGGCCCGTGGTGTCATGGGGGGACATCGCGGGGGAGGCAGGCGCGGCCGGGCGCGAACGCACGCACGAGCCACGCGGCCGCGGCGAGCCCAGCCGCGATCGGGAACCGGCGAGCCGGGCAGCGGTCAGGAACTCTGCCCGGTGGGCAACCTGAGCAGCGGCAGCCGCCGCGGCTCGGCCGCGTCGACCTCGGGCAACGTGATCGTGACCTGCGTGCCCCGGCCCGGCTCGCTGGTTATCTCAAGCGCGCCGGAGTGGGCGTGCACGAGCTCGGCCACGATCGTCAGGCCGATGCCGCTGCCGGCGGCCATCTCGGGCGAGCGCGCGCCGCGGAAGAACCGCTCGGTCACGTGCGGCAGCTCGTCGGGCGGGATGCCGATGCCCGTGTCGCTCACGCGCACCCTGGCCTGCCCGGTGCCGTCGACGGGCCCGGCCTCCAGCACGACGCGGCCGCCGGCCGGCGTGAACTTCAGCGCGTTGGTCAGCAGGTTCGAGACCACCTCCCGCATCCTGACGGTGTCGCACCTGACCCTGACCTGCGCCAGCTTCTGCTCCAGGCGCACGCCCGCGACGGCGAACGTGTCGCGGAGCTTTTCCGCCGCTTGCGCCGCCACGGCCGACAGGTCGTTCGGCACCTGCTTGAGCTGGAGCGCCGCCGACTCGGCTGCGGCCAGGCGCTGCAGGTCATCCACCATGCGTGCCAGCCGCAGCACCTCCTCGCGCAGCGACTCGAGGCTCTCCGGCGTCGGGTCGGTCACCCCGTCGAGCATGGCCTCGTGGCTGGCCTGCAGTACCGCCACCGGCGTGCGCAGCTCGTGGGCGACGTCGGCGACCAGGTTGCGCTGCAGCCGGTCCTGCTCGTCGAGTGCGCGCGACGTCTGGTTGAAGGACTCGAGCAGCTCGCGAACCACGCCGACGCCGCGTACCCGCGTGATCCGGACAAAGCGGCGGCCCGCTCCCCTGGCCCGGACCGCTTCGAGCATCATCTCAAGCGGACCGGTGATCGCCCGGGCCACCGCCAGCGAGACCACGAGCGCGATCAGCGCCGCCACTCCCGCGGCGACCAGCCGGGATCGCCACCGCCTGGCCTCGAAGTCCCGCACGATTTCCCCGACGGCCTTCGAGCTGAACCTGGTGGTGACCGAGCCGACCGGCTGTCCCGCCACGAGCACCGGCCTGGTGCGGGCGTGAGCGGGCGGGAAGCCGGCGAACTCGCGCGACGAGCCGACGACCAGGCCGGCCATGTCCCGTACCTGCACCCCCGCGCCCGCGCGGGCGACCAGGCGGTAGACCGGGTTAAGGTCGGCGCGCGCCCAGCCGATCCGCTGGAACGCCGCCCCCGACGTCAGCGCGGCGGCGCTGGCCAGGCTGTTTTCCTGTTGCTCGACGACCCGGCCGATATCGGCACCGAGAATCTGCGCGCTGATGGCCGCGTTGACGACGATTGCGGCCAGCGCGACAGCGACGAAGGCCAGCGCGAGGCGAGCCCCGAGCTGGCCGATTCCGGCAATCCGCCGGTTACGCATCCTGGACCAGGCCGAGCGGACTCGCGCGCTCCCTACGCCCCGCATACCGGGGGAAGGTGGTAGCACGCCGTCTCGGCACCCAAGCGCGCGGCTGCCGGTGCACCCGCTCAAACGCGCCGTCCTTACACCTGCTGGCCTGCGGGTTCTCCGTCAGCCAGGCGGCCGGCATGAGCCGCCCGCAGCCCGCGCAGGTCCCGTACCGGCCGGCCTTGAGCCGGTCGAGCGCCTCCTCGATCTCCGCCAGTTCCGCGTGCTCGGCCGTCAGCCGCCCGATCAGCCGCTCGCCGCGGCCGGGACCGCCGTGCGCCGTGGCCGCGTCGTCGGCGGGGTCGTGGTAGGCCATCGACAGCAGCACGATCAGGTCGACCCTCTGCCGCCACATCGCCTCAAGCCTGGCCCGCCACCGGCCGTGGTCGGCGAGGGTGCCGGCCGTGCGCTCCGCGCTGGGCGCGGTGCCCGGGCGCCCGGGAACGACGGCACCGGCCCGCGGTCCCCGTGCGTCGGAGCCAGTTCGCATGACCGCAGCCAACCGGGCCGCGGTGCAGGCCCGGTGCCGTGCCGATGGAGTCCCGGTGGAGAGTCAGCCAGAGCCGGCCAGCAGCACGTCCGCGTCGAAACAGGTGCGGTCGCCGGTGTGGCAGGCCCCGCCGGACTGGTCGACCTTGACCAGGACGGTGTCGCCGTCGCAGTCCAGCGCGACGGCCTTCACGAGCTGGACATGACCGGACACCTCGCCCTTGACCCAGTACTCCTGCCTGCTGCGCGACCAGTACGTGCAGCGGCCCGTGGTGAGCGTGCGATGCAGCGCCACGTCGTCCATCCAGCCGAGCATCAGCACCTCGCC
>DASPZH010000001.1:0-7763 GCA_035636335.1 Streptosporangiaceae bacterium | reverse complement strand
ACCGGATCACCCGCGGGTGCGCGGCAGCAACCTTGAGGGCACGGTTCGGCGAACCGGTTCGTTGACCCTGAATAACAACAATCCGCCCGGATCAGGTCGGCGATGTCAGGCGGAACCAGGCGAGGAGCGCAATTGGCGGGCGGGAGTCTGTCCCGGGTGCTCGTGACCGGCGGAGCCGGATTCATCGGCAGGCGCGTCGTCCGGTCGGTCACCGGCGCGGAGATCCCGGCCGAGCATGTCCCGCCGAAACCGGGCGAGATGCCCGCAGTCATCATCGATATCTCGGCCGCGAGGGCGCTGGGCTACCGGCCCGGTTACGACCTCAAGGCAGGCATCGCCACAGTGTGGCCAGAATTCTCGGAGACAGCCAAGTGACAACCCGTCAGACCCGTGCCGCCGCCAGCGAGGCCATCGACCACGAGGCGGTCGATGCCGCGGCCGCCGCGGCGTTCGCCACCGAGTACGGCGCGCGCGCCACCGCGTTGCCGCCGCTGGCCATCGTGATCGCGGCGTACAACGAGGAGGGCGCGATCGGCACCGTGGTGGAGGCGCTGCCGCCGGTCATCTCCGGTCTCGACGTCGCCAAGATCGTCGTCTCGGACGGCTCGTCGGACGGCACCGTCAAGGAGGCCGACACCGCGGGCGCCCTGGTCTGCGACGTGCCGGTGAACCGGGGCCAGGGTGCCGCGCTCAGGCTCGGCTACCGGCTGGCCCGCGAAGGCGGCGCGCAGTACATCGTGACGACCGACGCGGACGGCCAGTACAACCCGGCGGAGATCCCCGACCTGCTGGCGCCGATCCTGGCCGGCCAGGCCGACTTCGTGTCAGGCTCGCGGACCAGGGGCAGCGAGGAGACCAAGGACCCGGTCCGCAAGCTCGGGGTCCGGGTGTTCGCACTGACGATCAGCGCGCTGACCGGCCAGCGGGTCACCGACCCCTCGTTCGGGCTCCGCGCGATGCGGGCCGAGGTGACCGGGGCGGTCAGCCTCGAGCAGCCGCAGTACCAGTCGGCCGAACTGCTGATGGGCGTGCTCGCTCACGGTTACCGGGTGGCCGAGCGCCCGGCGACGATTCACAAGCGCACGGTCGGGCAGAGCAAGAAGGGCCACAACGCGCTCTACGGCCTGCACTTCGCCGGGGTCATCGGCGGCACGTGGTGGCGCGAGCGGCGCCGCCGGGTTTCCCGCTGACGGCGGGGTTTACCGTACCGCTGCGGGGCTACCGCTGCGGGGCTACCGCTGCGGCGGGCGCTGCTCGTCGTCGGAGGCCGAGACCGCGGCTCCGACCGGCGACAGGGCCTCGGCCTCGACCGGGCCCGCCTTGCCGTCGCGGTCGGCGAACAGCACGTAGTGGAAGATCAGGAACCTGCAGACGAAGGTCACGCAGTTGGCGAGGAAGTAGACGCCGCCGACGATGACGAAGTGCTTGAACCCGGTCGCTCCCAGCGACCTGGCGATGTGCAGCCCGAGCTTGGTGGCCAGGCCGAGCGTGAGCCAGGCGCCCGCGGAGACCAGCCAGAACGGAATGGTCTCGCGCAGCACGTTCGGCCGGCCCTTGCGCTCCCAGGCCCACCGGCTCATGAGGTAGCTCGCCAGCGCGCCGAGCGCAGCGGCGGACACGCCCGAGATGCCGCCGGTCAGGTGCAGCAACTCGGTGAACAGGAAGAGCGCGACCTCGCTGACGGCCAGGGACACGGCCGCGACCAGAACGAACCTGGTGAACTGCCGGCCGAAGCTCGTCCTGAGCCGGTTGCCGAGCGCGGCAGGCAGCTTGTCGATGAGGTTTGGCATTGATGTCCTTGCTGCGCGAATGCATGCTGGTCAACGGACACATATAGTACGGGAACCGGCTCGGCCCGAGGTGGGAACGCCCCGGAAGGCGCGCCCACCTCGCCTCTGCCAGCCACCTGAGCCATGGCCTGGCTGAGGTTAGTACCCCGTGTGCGAGGGTTGATACCAGCGGACCGCTGGCCTCGCAGGCGGGCGGCCGAGCCGTGCATCGGACGTGAGCGGGAGCGACAGTGAGAATCTTGGTACTCGGCGGCGACGGCTATCTCGGCTGGCCCACCGCATTGCACCTGTCTGAGTTCGGCCACGACGTCGCCGTGCTCGACAACTTCGCCCGGCGGGGCTACGACTTCGAGATGGGCACAGGCAGCCTGGTGCCGATCGAGACGCTCCAGTCCAGGATCCGGGTCTGGCACGAGCTGAGCGGGCACGAGATCGGCTGCTACGTCGGCGACCTGACCGACGCGGACTTCACCTACCACGTCGTGCGCGAGTTCCGGCCGGACACCATCGTGCACTTCGCCGAGCAGCGCGCGGCGCCCTACTCGATGGTGGACCGCAAGCACGCCGTCTACACGCAGGTCAACAACGTCGTCGGCACGATGAACGTGCTGTACGCGATCGCCGAGATCGACCCCGGCATCCACCTGGTCAAGCTCGGGACCATGGGCGCCTACGGCACGCCGAACATTGACATCGAGGAAGGCTGGATCGAGATCGAGCACAAGGGCCGCAAGGACCGGGTGCTGTACCCGAAGCGCCCGGGCTCGTACTACCACCTGTCCAAGGTGCACGACAGTCACAACATCGAGTTCGCCTGCCGGATCTGGGGGATCAGGGCGACCGACCTCAATCAGGGGGTCGTGTACGGCCAGCAGACACCGGAGACCGCCAGGGACGACCGGCTCGCCACCAGGTACGACTACGACGCGGTCTTCGGCACCGTGCTGAACAGGTTCGTGATCCAGTCCGTGATCGGCGAGCCGCTCAGCATCTACGGCAACGGCAGCCAGGTCCGCGGCATCATCGAGATCAGGGATACGGTCCGCTGCCTCCAGCTCGCCTGCGAGAACCCGGCCGAGCCCGGCGAGTTCCGGGTCTTCAACCAGATGACCCAGTCACTGTCGATCACGCAGATGGCCGAGACGATCGCTCGGGTAAGCCCGGAGACGGTGACGGTCGAGCATCTTGCCAACCCGCGCGTCGAGGAGGAGGGGCATCACTACAACGTGGTGCACTCCGGCCTGGTCGATCTCGGCCTGGACCCGCACCTGCTGTCCGACACGCTGATCGAGTCGCTGTTCGAGATCACCAAGCGCTTCGCGCACCGGGTCAGGCCGGAGGCGATGATCCCGACGATCGACTGGCGCAGGTCGGCGAGCCAGATCGGCCTGTAGCCGGCCAGCCGCGGCGGCCGCAGCGGCGGCGGTCAGCCGGCCAGCTTGACCGGCCTGGTCCACGTCCCGCCCCGGAGCGCGGCGGCCCACAGCCCGCCGCCCCGCCCGGGCCAGAACACCTGCAGCGGCGCGCCCGGACTGCCCACCGCCGCGAACGGCCCCGACGCCAGCGAGCTGAGCCGCAGCGGGACGGGACCCCGCCACTCGACCACGTTCCAGCCGTGCCCGAGCAGGTGCTTGATGTAGGTCAGCCGGTACCCGGCCCCCCGCCACAGCACGTGCACGGTCCGGTCAGCGGTCGCCGGCCAGGGCACCGAGCGGACCCGGCCGCCCAGGTCCCGTGGCCCGAGCCAGCCGGCGCCAGGCCGGTAGAAGCCCTCCCAGATGAAGGAGTTCCCCGACCCGTGCCAGTAGACCTGGATGCCGCCGCCGCTCTGGGCGGTCGCCTGCGGCTGGCCGCCGAGCGGGCCCATGCCCAGGCTGCGCGGCGCCGACCAGCGGCCGAGCAGGCCCCGCCGCACGCACCACAGGCTGGCGTCACGGCCCTTCCACAGCACGGTCGTGGTGCCGGGAGACGACACGACGGGGGTCGGCCCGGAGGCCAGGTCCCCGCCGAGGCCCTGCGGGCCGTGCCAGCCCGCCCCCGGCAGGTACTGGCCGTGCCACAAGTGGTCGTCGGCCGATCCGCGCCAGAACACGTCGATCGCGCCGCCGGGCTGGGCGACCGCTCGCGGGTCGGAGCCGAGGACTCCCATGATCGACAGCCGGTGCCGGCCGGCCAGCCTGCCGTCGGGCCGGTACGAGTCCATCCACAGGTAGCCCGAGGCGCCCTTGTAGAAGACGTCCACCCTCGAGCCCGCGTACACGACCGACGGGGCCGAGGACGGCACGGCGCCGGTGCGCGACGGTTTCGACCAGCCGCCCTGGCCCGCCCGCCGGTCGAACCAGAGCCGGTTGCCCGCGGCGCGGTAGAACAGGTCAACCGATCCGTCGGGCAGCGTGACCGCCGACGTCGCCTCCGACGTCGCGAACGGCGCGGGCAGGCGCACGTCCAGGTAGTCCTTGTCGATGTTGATCGCGTGCCCGCCGTACCGCGCGGTGACGTTGCCGCTGAACTGGTGAACGCGCCGCAGGTGCCACTGGCCGGCCCGCAGGTTCCGGTCCCGCGTGCTCGCGGCACCGTTCCACAGGGCGTCGTAGATGACGTTCGGCATCGCGTATCTGCCCTTGGAATACTGCCGGGACAGGTCGACGACGCCCGAGTCCGAGCTGCTGTAGACACCCGAGGAGTAGCGGAGCCGGTGCAGTTGGCGGGTCCAGGCGGTCAGGAACTCCAAGGCCGAGATCCTGCTGCCCGGACGGTAGGCCTCCATGTCGTAGTAGATCGGCGTCCGGCGTCCGAAGCCGAGCCGCCGTGCCCGCGCGACGGCGTCGCGCGCGGCCGCCGCGCCCTGCCTGGACGGGGCATGCAGCTCACCGAACGCCGCCTGCGGGCCCGCATACAGCGGGATGAACCGCCACCCGGCCCGTGCCTCGTCGCGCACCCAGGACTGGCTCAGGTTCGGCTGGGCGCACGCACGGTCCGCGCCGCCGATGTAGATGCCGATGGCACGGTACGGGGAGCGGTGCCGCCAGGCCCGCATGGCTGACCTGCTCGGCGCCGCGCAGGCATCGAAGCCGAGCCCGTGGAAGCTGGCCACCGAGGTCGGCAGCGGCGGCGGTGGCATCCGGTGGCGCATGCCGGGTGACCGGCGCTCGGCCTGGCCGGCCGATGACGCCCACCCGTCCGCGTGCCCCGGTCGGCCCGCTGCCCCGGACGGACGCGGTAGGGACGCGCTGGCGAGTATGCGGTACACGATGGCCGGATCGGTGCCGAACGTCGCGAAGATGGCGATGCCGGGGGCGCGGGCGGTGACCTCGCGCGCGACCGCGTTCAGCGCCGAGGTCCGTGCGGCTCCGACCGGACCGGGCTGGATCAGCATCGACTCCGTCGTGCCGAGCAGCCAACTCGGGCAGAACTCGTCAGCGCGCACGGCGCCGAGGTAGATGGCGTGCTGGTCGAACCGGACGCAGCTTGGCGAGCGCCCGCGATCATCGACGACCGGCCATGACCGGGGCACGCGGAAAGTGTAGCCGCGATACCTGACCGTCTTGACCGGCGCGCTCGTCGTGTCCGCGCGCGTCATGTGCACGCGCGGCGCGGCCAGGCGGCCGGCCAGCGCGGCCTGCCTGCCCGCCCGCGCGGCGTGCGCCGTCTCCGGTTCGGCTCGGACGACCTCAGCGCGCGCGGTGCCCGCGCCCCGCCCCACCTGCCCGCTCGCGGGCTGGCCGCTCGCCGGCTGGCCCGAGCCCAGGGACGTCAGCGCGCAGAGAACCGCGACCGCGAATCTCCCGCCGCTCATGACGAACGACTCCCTCCCCCGTGCAGCCGCGGCCGACCCGATAAACGAACTCCCCCGTCAAGCCGGCCGCGCGCGTCATTTGCCGAGTTGCCATAACCGACATTGCCGGTGCATTGCTTATGGCTTACGCGACATTTACAATTCCCGTGATCCCGGAAATGAGATTAGTAGCCGAACTCTTTCTCGCTAATGCGACGCGCCGAAAAGCACCCGAGCGGCCGCGTCCGCGCGAACCGCCGGCCGGCGCCTCGCCGTCGCGGGAGGCGCCTCGACCGGCGTGACCAGCGCCCTCGACCGGTGCCCTCGACCGGCGCGACCGGCACCCTCGACCGGTGCGACCGGCGCCTCGGCCGCCCGCGGGCGGCCGCTCACCCACGCGGGCGGCGTCGCCAGTCCGGCGGGTCCGCGACCGTCCGGCCGCGAATCGGCTGGGCCCGGTGCCGGGCGCGGTGCCGGCCGCCCCAGCTCGACCGCGCACCGGAACGCTCCTCGGAGTCCTTTCCGGTCACGGCCAAGTATCCGACGAAACCGATGATCAGAATGGTCAGCACGGCGCTGATCGGGCCGTATCCATAGCCGAGGCCGCCGAAGCTGTGCGGGATCGCCATCCAGTCGGCGAAGGATGCGCCGAACGGCCTGGTCACGACGTAGGCGAACCAGAACGCTAGCACCGGGTTCATGCCCAGCTTCCAGTGCGCGATCGCGGGGATCGCGAACACCAGGGCGAACAGGACCCCCGAGGCGAAGAACCCCAGCTTCAGGGTTCGCGCGGTCATGTCGCCGGCGGCAGTGCCGAGCGCGAACGTGGCCATCACGGTTGCCCAGTAGAACAACTCCCGCCTTGACGTGCGGATGCTGTGGATTGAGAGCGTATTCTCGGTCGTCTGCCAGGTGAAGAAGATCGCCCCGAGAACGACGATGAAGACGGTCGTGGACAGGGCGTACGGAACGCCGAGGACGATGTGCGTGACGTCTGCCACCATCGTGCCGAAGACGCTGACCATCACGATCGCCAGCCAGTAAACCCAGGTTACGTAGCGGCGCACGGAGAACTGGAGCGCCATCGCGACGGCGAAGCCCACGCCCCCCACCGCCACCGCGAAGTACGGGCTGAAGCGGTGCACCATGAAGTCCGACGTCGTTTCGCCCATTCCCGTGGTCAGGATCTTGATGATCCAGAAGTAGACGGTGATGGCCGGAACCTTGCTCGCCGCATACTGAATGGCCGCTGGCTGGGCATCCGGACGGTACCAGGCTGTCGTCATGGCGGTTAGGATGCCACAGCTACCAGAGTTGATCGGAGCCACCTGCGCGGACGGACCGGCACCTGGCGGCGACCGGCCCGCGGACCTACCTGCTGCTCCTGGTGAGCAGCCAGCGGTCGGCCACCGCGTCGTGGCACAGCCGGAAGGTGCTCGCCGGCACGTTCCGCCCGGCCGACGCCGTCACCCGCCAGCACCGCCACGCGACCGGCTCAGCTTCGGAGCGCTCCTCGCGCTCCTCACGCTCCGCACCCTCGGGCCGGCCGGGCCGCGGCGGCGCGTCGGGCTCGGGAGCCGGTCGCTCCAGTATCGACAGCACCGTGTAGAGCCGCTCGCGCCATACGAACCTGGCCGGCTGCCCGTTGATCAACCAGACTTCCACCGGCTCCGATCGAACCCCGCTCACCGCTGCTCCCTGAAATGCACATCCCTGCAGTCCCGGGCGAGGGCCAGTCCCGCCTGGCCCGGTCCGCCGACCCGGCCCTCCCGGCACCCGCGGCGCCGCTGTGGACTCCTCGCTCCGTCGGCTACCCAGGGGAAGATAGGCAGCTACGCTCTAGTTCGAAAATATATTCGATGATACCAAAAGGCAAGAGCCAATCTGAGAAATGGCGTTCGTCATTAGCCGTGGGCCAGCAGGCCAGCAGGGCCTGTCGCGGCTCGGGCTGCGTGGTGCTTTCTGCCTGCCCGGGGCTGTCCGACGGCGATCGCCGCCGTGCTCAGCGCCGCGGTGCTCAGCGCCGCGGTGCTCAGCGGCGCGGTGCTCAGGTCAGTGGAGCGAAGCCCGGCATCGGGAAGCCGGCCATCAGGTCGCGCACCTGCCCCGCGATCCGGTCGATGACCGCGTCGTCCTGCTTGGCCGCGGCGGTGACCGCCTCGTCCATCCAGGCCGCGACCTGCGGCATGTGCTCCTGC